>NZ_JBMVQX010000024.1:0-58064 GCF_050522745.1 Myroides sp. C15-4
TTTTTTTAATTTGTTGAACGTTGACTTTCATAGGAAAATTGAATTTTTATGGTCAACCTATGTCAGGGACGTACAGGGTGAGTGAAAATTTTCTTAGCATAAAAAGGATTTCTATTGTAGGAATCCTTTTTTTTGCTTTGTGCTTTGTTCTTTGCTCGTTGTGCGGTTTGCATCTCTTTCTCATCTCTCATCTCTCATTTCTCATCACCCATTTCCCATCTCTCATTTCCCATCTCTCATTTCTCATCACCCATTTCTCATCTCTCATCTCTCATCTCTCATCTCTCATCTCTCATCTCTCATCTCTCATTTCTCATTTCTCATCTCTCATTTCTCATCACCCATTTCCCATCTCTCATTTCTCATCACCCATTTCTCATTTCTCATCTCTCATTTCTCATCTCTCATCTCTCATCTCTCATCTCTCATTTCTCATCACCCATTTCTCATTTCTCATCACCCATTTCTCATCTCTCATCTCTCATCTCTCATCTCTCATTTCTCATTTCTCATCACCCATTTCTCATCTCTCATCTCTCATTTCTCATCTCTCATTTCTCATCTCTCATTTCTCATCACCCATTTCCCATCTCTCATTTCCCATCTCTCATTTCTCATCACCCATTTCCCATCTCTCATTTCTCATTTCTCATTTCTCATTTCTCATCACCCATCTCTCATCTCTCATCTCTCATCTCTCATTTCTCATCACCCATTTCCCATTTCTCATCTCTCATCTCTCATCTCTCATCTCTCATTTCTCATCACCCATTTCTCATCTCTCATCTCTCATTTCTCATCTCTCATTTCTCATTTCTCATCTCTCATCTCTCATCTCTCATCTCTCATCTCTCATCTCTCATCTCTCATCTCTCATCTCTCATTTCTCATCTCTCATTTCTCATCTCTCATTTCTCATCACCCATTTCCCATTTCTCATCTCTCATCTCTCATCTCCCATTTCTCATTTCCCATTTCCACTCACCATTTATTGACCTAAGTCAATGTCTTTCTTCTTCCATCGATTCATCTTTGTAGCAGTAAAAAAATATAAAAGATGAATAGTAGATATTACAAGTATGTCAATACTTTATTTGTGGTAATTCCCATGACGTTGATTATGGCTTTTGTTGGGATACTCCGCAATTATGGGTTTCAAGAAGGCTGGTTCTTTTTATTCTTAAAAGCGTGGAGTGTTATGCTTCCTGTGGCGTATGCCTCTGCTTTTTTGATTATTCCTCGAGCGAGAAGATATGCAGAAAAATTAATTAAAGAATAAATAGGATAAGATGGAAGACAAGCTACAAGAATTTGGAAAAAGTAGTCAAGAACGCGTAGAACGCGCGTTGAGTTTTTTAAAAGTAGGCAAAGGCGTGTTGTTATTGGATGATAAAGACAGAGAAAATGAGGCCGATGTTATTTTTTCCGCTCATTTAATGTCGGAACAGGACATGGCTTTATTGATCCGTTACTGCAGCGGGGTTATTTGTTTGTGTTTAAGCAATGAAAAAGCAGATACGTTGGCTTTACCTTATATGGTGACAGAAAATACGAGTCAATTCCAAACGCCTTTTACAGTAACGATTGAAGCGGCAAAAGGGGTGACTACAGGTTTATCTGCTGCGGATCGCTTAACAACAGTTCGCGCGGCAAGTGATAAAAATGCAACAGCGTATGATTTAGCTAGACCAGGGCATATTTTTCCCTTGCGTGCAAAAAGAGGAGGAGTATTGGAGCGCAATGGACATACAGAAGGCAGTGTAGATTTGATGAAACTAGCAGGATTACCTTCCGAAGCGGTGTTGTGTGAATTGATGAATGACGATGGTACAATGGCTCGTTTACCCGAAGCTATTGAATTCGCTGTTGCGCATAAAATGACTGTACTAACAATTGCGGATATTGTGTATTATCGTACTTTTGTTAGTGAAAACTAAGGAGTATGAAGCAGCTGATTGATTATATTCAAGCGCGTATTGACGTAAAAGATGAAGAACTCGATGTGATTCTCTCTTATTTTACCTATGAAAAGGTGAAAAAAGGAGAGCAGCTAAATACAGGAGTAAATCAAACGCAAAAAATGTATTTCGTTTGCAAAGGGTGTTTGCGTATCTTTTACATTAATGAAGCAGGACAAGATACCACGCGCTTCTTTGCCTTTGAAAATCAATTCGCCACCACCTTAGTTAGCTTTATTCAAGGACAGAGCGAAGAAGAATATATGCAAGCATTAGAAGCTTCAGATGTCTATGTCATTTCGCATACGCATTTCTATGAATTACTTGACCGTGTTCCCCAATGGGAAAAATTCTATCGCAAATATTTAGAATTTGCATACATCAACAATACCAGTCGTTTTTTTGCCCTTGTAACGATGGATGCTACTATGCGTTACCAACAATTACTCGCACAAAATCCAAAGATCGTACAGCGATTACCCAATAAAATTGTCGCTTCCTACTTAGGTGTTTCACAGGAAACCTTGAGTAGAATCAAAGCAAAATAATTATTTTATACATTTAATTTCCAAGCTTACCACTGAATCCGCAGTGGTAAGCTTTTTTTATTTCGTTAGGGAATAGAAGAAGCTGAACAAAGAGTGAATTCAAATCCAGTGACATGGACAAAAAGAGAAGAGTAAACAGATAGCCTAAGCGATAAGGGGTTAAAATGAAGTGATCTGTTAAAACTATTTTATTCTTATAGAGATAAATAAAACAGTTTATTAGGTTATTTTATGTAAAAATGTTTTTGTGTTTTTTTATTTATCCTAATAAATTAAGAATAACTTATTTATTAGTTTTTTTATGTTGATATGTGTGCGTTTGTTGCTTTATTTCATATCTATTTATTCGTGTTTTTTGAGTTTTAATCGTTGGATAAAGAAGTCTTTTTTTAAAAAAACAAGGAATAATGAAAGTAGATCGAGGATGACGTAAACGCAAAGCAAGCAAACCCTAAATGAAGCATTCAATGAAAAAGAATAGGGGGTATTCGCTTCTTTTTTCAACATTTTTTAAAAAAAGTGAATTCATCGGTTTTAAAATGAAAATTATTGATTTTTAAGCTTTTACAAAAAAAGATTAAAATATCTTTTTTAATAAAAATAACATAAAATACAAAAAAATCTCATTTGGTATAGTATTTGATTATTGTAATAATAATGAGGAAAATTTAGTTTTTTGTACTTTTTCTTCGATTTAAAAAATACATAGTTGAAATAAATAGTAGTTTATGAAAAAAAATGTACTTTCAGTTGCGTTGCTCATGGTGTCGGGAATCACCTTTGCACAGGTAGGGATTGGTACAGCTAATCCAAATCCAGCTGCACTTTTAGATGTTGAGGCAAAAACAGGATCTTACAAAGGAGTTCTTATTCCGCGAATTCCCTTACTTTCAATTTCGGATAGTTCGAATCTAAATGGTGGTAAAACGCCCAACAGTTTGTTGGTATTTAATACAACGGATAACGCAGACTTAAAACCAGGGTACTACTATTGGTTTGCCAATCGTTGGGTGCGTCTAATCACCTCAACGGACGATTTCTTAAAAGAGGTGGCAAAAAATGAAGAGCTAGCTGTTAATCCCGTGGAGGAAACACTATTCTTGCGCGATTCTAAAAATCATACGGTATCAGTGCCTTTGGCCGATGTAAATATTTTAACCACACTTGAATCAAATAGAAACGGAAAGTATACCTATACGTCTGAGGACCAAACGCAAACGGTACTTGATATTCCTGCGGATGTGATTGAAAATATTACCACTATTTTGGAGGATAATGCAGTGAAAAATGAAATTGTTCAATTAATTAGTGCACATGGAAAAGCAATAAGTGGAGATGAAATTATTGAGGTAATTGGAGGTGAACAAGCGGTTTTACATCCAACAACGCTTCAGGTGAAAGACCGTAGTATTACAACAACCAAAATCAAACCAGGAAGTACTAAACAGCTGTTAGTTACCGATGCCACAGGAGAGGTAAAGTGGGTAGCGGTGACAGATGAAGTTATCCAAGAGGCGGTACGTGCCAATGAACGTGTGACAATTCTAGAAGATAACCACAATGGTACATTTACCTATTACAATGAAAATGCCATTGACAGTCAAACAGGATCACCTATTCGCGATAGAGGAGTCGTATTTGATGCCAATACCTTGAGAATTAAAGAAAGAGAAGGAAATGAACAGCGTGGTATTTATGACTTTTATGATGGAATGACTTCGCTTCAGCAGCCACTGATGACCATTAGCACACGTGCCAATGCGATTTATTACAACAATAACAGTACGGTGATTGAAGGTGATAACTTGCAAAGTGTAATTGAAAATATTATCAATAAAATTGAAATTGCACAAGGTACACCAGAAGCAGTAGAAGGGGGGGGAATTTTAATCAATGGAACGACTCGATTAGAGGGGGCTGTATTGAAAGAGATGCTGTTAACCATTGCAGATGGTGCTATTTCAGAACAAAAACTAGCTGATTATGCAGTGACTACCTATAAACTAAATGACGCGGCAGTAACAACAGCTAAAATTGCACCTGGTACAGATAAGTATATCTTAGTAACCAAAAATGGAGCGGTACAGTGGATCCCAGCTACGGATGAAATTATGAAAGAAGTAGTGATCAAAAATGAAACAATTACCGTTTTAGATACAAGTGCTGCTGATGGAACTTTTACGTACTACAGTGAAAGTGATTTCGATCACAAGGGAACTTTAATTGGACCTGGTACTCCTTTTGACGCCAATACATTGACGATTACCAATAACGGAAAGGGAAAATACATCTTTCGTGATGGAAAAACGCAAACTGGTACGCCTTTAGCTGAAATTGATATTGTAGGAACAGTAATTGAAAATATTACAGACATCTTAAATGAAGAAACAGTAGTACAGCAAATCTACGATACAATTACAGGTCAAGCGAAAAACTTAACCGAAGCAGATGCTTCTATTGTTGTGGAAGGTGGAGAAAAGGCTGTTTTAGTTCATACCAAGATTTCGGTTGCACCACAGGGAATTACAACGGATAAAATTGCACCGGGTGGAGATAAGTTTATCTTAGTGACAAAAAATGGACAGGCAGAATGGGTTCCTGCTTCGGATGAAGTAATCAAAGATATTGTTGCTTTTAATGAAAGAATAACGCTTTTAACAGTAAATCAAAATCAAGGTACATTTGTGTACTACAATGAAGAAAGTGTAGATAAGGATGGTCAGATAATTGGTGGAGGTATGGCCTTTGATGCCAACACGATGACTATCTCCACGAATGGACAAGGTCAATATGTATTCCGCGATGGACATACTCGAACAGGAGATGCTCTAGCTGAAATTGATATTGTAGAAACAATTATCGAAAATATAACCGAAATCTTAAACAAAGAAGAAGTTCGCGAACAGATTTTTGAGACTGTCGCTGCTCAAGGTAAATCACTTCAATCTCCCAATCAATCGATTGCTATTGAAGGTGGTGCCAAAAGCGTCTTAGAAGCTGTTCAACTTAGCATTGCTGAGGAAGGGGTGACAACACCAACCCTAGCGCCTCAAGCAGTGACAACAGATAAAATTGCACCAGGACCTAAAAGAGGACAATTGCTAGTGACAAATGAAATAGGAGAGGTGCAATGGATTGATGCTTCTGATGCGATTATCAAAGAGATCTTAAATGGTAATCAAGCCATAACCTATATTGTAGATTCTGGAAAAGGAAGTTTTACTTATTACAATGAGTCTTGTTTTGATAAAGAAGGAAATTTAGTTCGACCTGAAAATGGAGTAAACTTTGATGCCAATACACTGCGTGTAGTAGAAGTTTTAGATGCCAACGATCAAGGAACGGGTACCTTTAATTTTTACGACAAATCCAGTGATGCTCCTATAGCAACAATTGACGTAACAGCCAGCGTTATTGCCAATATCGATAAGATAGTAAATGATACAACGGTTCAAAATGCCCTGTATACAACGATAGCTGATCAAGGAAAACAGCTGGAAAGTACAGATGAATCCATAGCGATTACTGGTGGTGAAAAAGCAGTGCTAACAGGAGTTACGATTAATGTCAAAGAATCGGGAATAAAAAACCAACACTTAGCTGATGGTGCTGTTACTGTTGATAAAATAGATGCAGAACAGGCAGCTAAATCGACAATTTTATCCGCTAATGGATTAGGTCAAGCTTTCTTCCAACCAGCAGATGAGGCAGTAAGACCCGCTATGCAAGGTGATTTAGCTGGTGAAGCTGGGGTAATTAACATTGTTGGTGGAGGTGAAAATGTCCTTTTCGGTGATCAAAATAAAAAAGTTACCATCGCCATCAATAAAGGTGGAGTAAGAGGTGAGCATATTGGCAATAGAACGATTACCAACGAAAATATCGCCACTCAAACGATTCAAGCAGTAAAATTAAACGCCACAGGGGAACAAGTAGGAGCGGTAGCTACTGTAAATGCAAACGGGACAGTCAGTTATTTGCCAGTTGAAGCCGCTGCTATTTCTGGCAAAGGGAATATTACCACAGATGGTATCGTTTCTGTCTCGGATAATGGCACAGGAAAGGTGCTAAGTGATGTGCATTTAGGACTGAATGATACGGCTGTAACCGCTTTGAAATTGAGCGCCGAAGGGGCACAAGCAGGTAGTGTAGCCACAGCAAATGCCGATGGTACGGTAACGTATCAAGCGCTAAAAGGGGAAAATATTGCCGATAAAGCTCCTTTAAAAACAGATGGAATTATTGCAGTAAATCAGGCTAATCAACTAGAGGACGCTCTCTTAAAAGAAGCTACCTTGAGTATTGTTGATCAGTCTATTACGGCTGATAAAATTGCCAATCATACGATTACAAATGAGCAAATTGCTCCTACTACCATAACGGTAGACAAACTATCTGCAGGTAATGAACCGCCAAAACGCGTCATGGTTATTGATGAAGTAGGGGTAGTAAAATGGGGCGAATTAGATGATATTGTAACCGATGCAGCAGGTAATTTAACAACAGATGGCATTGTGGAATTGAAAGCAGGAGATGGCATTAATTCGCTATTTAATGATGTAGAACTGGGAATTAAAGACAACAGTATTACCAATCAACAAATTGCCGATCAAACGATTCAAATAAACAAACTTAGCAGTGAAGGTTCTACAGCTGGAATGGTGATGGTTACAAACGCCAATGGCGGTTTTACCTATGTTGATCGCGAGAGCATTGTACAGGCAGGTGAAGATTTAACCCTGAGCAGTGAATTGGAGTTTCTCGAGGGAACGAATGGAATTTCGGCTGTACTAGCTGATACGAAGATTGGAATTAGCGATCAGGGAATTACAACAGAAAAATTGGCAGATGGCGCTGTATCAGCCGTTAAAATATCAGCCGTAGGGGCAGCAGAAAACACCGTATTAACCGCAGATGGACAAGGACATGTTGCGTATAAAAAGTTAAACGATGCCGCTTTTGAGGGAGCAGCAGCGGATCTAAAGTCAGATGGCTCCTTGCAAATACCTGAAAATAATGGTGCTGTTTTACACGAAACGATCATTGGCATTGCCAATCAAGGAGTAGAAAATAAACACCTGAAAGATAACACAATAACTGCTACTAAAATCAATGCTGAAGCAGCTGCGGAAAGTACCCTTTTAGCTTCGGATGGCGAAGGAAATGCAAGCTTTAAAACGCTGGAGGATATTGCCATTGAACAAGGGAAGGTTATGACTTCTGCAGAACAAACGTTGAAAATTACAGCCAACAAAGCGCTTTTACAAGATTTGAGTATTGATATAGCTGAAAGCGGAATTAAAACCAAGCACCTGGATAACCAAGCGGTAACTGCCGATAAAATTGGTTCTTTGGATGTGGGACAGGGATTAGTATTGACATCCAATAGCCAAGGAGGTGCTGAGTTTAAAACACTGGGTGATGTTTTAGGAGACGGTGGAAAGCAAATTACGGGTGGTGCTTCTATTTCAGTAGTTGGTGGAGAGCATGCAGCCCTACAAGATGTAACCCTAGATGTAACGAATCGCGGAATTACAGAGGCTAAATTAGCAGATGAGGCTGTTTCTACTTCTAAACTAAGAGAAAAAGCGGTAACCACACAAAAAATAGCACCCGATGGAGCAAATAGAATCTTAGGGACCGATAAAAACGGGGTAGTAAAGTGGTTAGATAGCAATGATGAATTAATCAAAATTATTGTTGAATCGAATGAATCGGTAACGCGTCTAATCGACAATGGTGATGGAACATTCACGTATTATAACGAAAATCAGGTCGATAGCTCAGGAAATATCAAACCCAATGCATCCGGAGTTTTATTCGATGCTAATACCCTGTCTATTACGCAAGCCGAACCTTTTGTTTATGTGTTTAAAGATCAGTCGGATATAACAGGTCAAGCCGTTTTAGCCACGATTGATACCCGTGCAAAATCCATTGTTTTTAGCGATGATTCAACCCTAGTATACAACAATGTAGAGGAAGCAATTATCAGCTTATCAGCTAAAATTGAACAGTTAGAGCGTCTTGAGCTAGAAAAAGCGGCTTTATCAGGAGATGGAATTTTAATCAATGGTTTGACTAGTGAAACAGACGCTGTTTTGAAAGAAGTAACCTTGAGTATTGCCGATGAAGCAGTTACAACAGCCAAAATCAAAGGAGGAAGAGCAAAGCAATTGCTGATTACCAATGATTCAAATAAAGCGCAATGGGTCAATGGGGACCATGACATCATCAAAGAGATCGTACAGGCCCACGAAAAAGTAACCCTCTTAGCGGTACAGGACAATGGAACATTCGTGTATTACAATGAGAGCGATGTAGACCGTGATGGAAATATTATTGGTACAGGAGTAGCTTTTGATGCGAATACCTTATCGATCATAGATCGTGGAAAAGGTGTATATGAATTCTATGACAAATCGAGCACAGACCCTTTAACAGTTATTGATATTCAAGGTACAATCATTGAAAATATTACGGAACTATTAAATGATATTTCGGTTAAACAAGAGCTATTCAATGTTATTGCTGCCCAAGGAAAAACAGTAACAGCAGGCGATGCTATTGAAGTCATAGGAGGAGAAAAAGCAGCCTTGGCTGCTCTGTCAATTTCGTTAAAAGACAGTGGCGTAACCACAGAAAAAGTAGCCGCTAAAGCGATAACAGAAGATAAATTATTTGCAGGTGCAGATAAAGCCAATTATGTGCCAATTGTACAACAAGATGGTTCTGTAAAATATCAACCAATGACCGTTGCTGTTACAGGACAACCCCTAACGGTTGACTCTTCCTTAGAGGTGACAGGAAACGCTTCAAAAGCGGTATTGGAAAACATTGGACTGCAAGTAAAAGCAGAGGGAATTGCCAATACACATCTTCAAGATTTGGCTGTAACAGCAAATAAAATTGCGTCCTTAGAAGCAACCAAAGGTGAGGTATTAACCGCTGATGGATCTGGAAACACTCAGTTTTTCCCCATTAAAAATGTAGTAACACCAGCGATGCAGGGGGATTTAGTTAGTGATAACTCCCTCGTTATCGAAGACGGAGAAAACGTATTGTTTGGCGATGCTAACAAGCAAGTAAATGTGAAAATTAATGTAGGAGGAGTTACAGGAACCCATATTGCCAGTGAAACCATTGAGAATAATAATATCAAGGTAAAAACAATAGCAGCGTCTAAATTGACCGCAGGTAATGGAACAGAAAATCGCGTAGCTTTAGCCGATGCCACAGGTACAGTAACCTATCAACCGATTTCTACCCAAATACTCACCAGCAAAGGACAAATTAAAACGGATGGTATTGTCACAGTAGACAATGGTGTGGATAAAGTGTTAGCCGATGTAGAATTGGGAATTGCTCCTACTTCCATAACCGCTGACAAGCTAAATGGAGGAAATGCCCCAGCAGGAGCTGTAGCTACCGTGGGAGCAAATGGCGTTTCGGTTAATTATGTACCTCTTACAACGGATCATATTGTCAATAAAGGAACACTAGCAACGGATGGTATTATTACGGTAACAGATGATGGTAGCGCTAGTGTGTTAAAGGATATTACACTGGGTATTAAAGCCAAGGGAATCACAACGACTCAATTAGCTGATCAAGCAGTAAAAAATGAGCAAATTGACAACTTAGCTGTTACGGCTAATAAGCTATCTTCTCAAGGTGTTACAGCAAAAAGTGTCCTGATAAGTGGAGAAAACAATGAAGTGGTTTGGGGTGAATTAGGCGATATTGTAACAGATACTGCAGGAAATTTGACCACAGACAACATTATCCAAATGACAGGAGGTAATGGCGTAAATACCCTATTAAAAGACGTAAACTTAAGTATTGCAAATAACAGCATTACAAAAGATAAGTTAAGTTCAAAAGACGGCAATACCAATGTAGACGTGAACCATATTTTGGTAACAGATGGTCAAGGGGGCTTTAACTACGTATTGCAAGAAGCTGCACAAGCAGGAGGTGTTGATCTTACTTTGGGGGATGCTTTAGCATTTGCTGATGGTACAACAGGTAAAAATGCCGTATTGGCCTTGACTACAATCGATGTAAAAGATGGTGGAGTTCAGACCTCAAAATTAGCTAATGGCGCAGTGACCACAGCAAAAATTTCTGCTGAAAATGCAGCTGTAAACAGCGTGCTCACAGCAATAGGAGGTGGAACGGTTGCCTATCAAGCCTTAAATGAGTCTGCTTTTGCAGGAAAAGGAGCGAATTTAATTGCTGATACTTCTATTGACGTAACGGCAAACAATAAAGCCCTACTCTCTGAAACAAGTATTGCCATTGCCCATGCAGGAGTGAAAAACAAACACTTGGATGCTTTAGCAGTAACGAAGGATAAAATTAGCTCGAAAGAGGGAAATACAAATGCAGCCAATGGCGCAGTATTAGCAGCTGATGGCAGCGGAAACACAAGTTTTAAAACTTTGACTGATTTAGCCACAACACAAGGAAAAGCAGTTACCTCGGACAGCTCGTTAGAAGTAACGGCAAATAATAAGGCTGTGTTGCAAAACTTGACAATTAAAGTCGCTGAAAAAGGAATTAAAAATAAACATATTGATACAAGAGAAATTACAGAGGATAAAATAGGAACTTCGGGAATTAGCAGTGGTTTGGTTTTAACGGCTGATGGACAAGGAGCCGCTAAGTTTAAAAGTATCCATGATGCCATTGCGGGTTCAGGTAAAACTATAGCAGAAGGAGCTGGAATAACCATCGTTGGTGGTGAAAGAGCCGCTTTACAGGATGTAACTATTAGTGTAGCCAATAAAGGAATAGACAATGCTAAACTAGCCGATAATGCCGTAAATGCCCGAACAATTGCAAGTAAAGCCGTCGGAACAGCAAAATTAGATACAGGGGCTGTCACTGGAGAAAAAATAGCAGAAAATACAATCACCTATACTAAAATTGTCGATGCTGCGATTAGAAAAAATCACATTTATGTTCAAAATATTGAAGAACGACATCTAGATAATGAGGCAGTTAGTACAAGAGCTTTAGCCGATAAAGCCGTAACGATTGAAAAAATAGATCCCGAAAGAGCTTCTGTAGGACATGTTTTAACCGTAGAGTCCTCAGGAAGAGTAGCCTTTAAACCTGTTGCTTCTAGTGAAATAAGCAAAGGTAATTTAACGAGTAAAGAAAGTGGATTATTTGATATTCAAAACGGAAATTTAGCCGTATTGAAAGATGTAACCTTAGATATTAGCAGTGGTGGAATTAAAACCAAACACATTGCTGATGAGGCTATTGGGACATCGGAATTGAAAAATTTTGCAGTAACAAGTGCAAAAATAGGCGGTAAAGCAGTGAAAACAATCCACATTGATACCGAAGCAGTGGGAACAGCTCAATTAGAGGGTAAGGCCGTTACACAAGCTAAACTAGCGAACAATGCTGTTGGCTATAATGAATTAAGAAGTAACGCAGTGTATGGGGCTATTTTGAAAGATCAAGGGGTTAATGAAGATAAAATTGATTCAGGTGATGCACGTTCGGGTTATGTGTTAACTGCAGATGGTTCTGGTGGTGCTGAATTTAAAGCAGCCGCAACAGGAAATACGGGATCAGGTGAACTATATGGTGAAGGACCAATCAAAGTATCCAATGGTAACAATGCCGTATTGAAAAATGTAACCCTAGAAATTAAAGAAAAATCAATTGATACGGAGTATATAACAAATGATGCCGTGGGGTATACACAATTAAAACGCGATGCCGTTTATGGATCTGTAATTAAAGATCAAGCCATTACAACAGATAAAATCGCTAGTAAAGCCGTTGGGTATGATGAATTAGATCGCGATGCCGTTTATGGGGCTGTGATTAGAAATAGTGCCATTACTACGGATAAAATTGCTAGCAATGCAGTGGGACATAATGAGTTAGATTCAAGTGCGGTTTATGGAAGTGTGATCCGAAACAAAGGAGTAGAGGAAGATAAAATCGATTCAGGTAATGCGCGTTCAGGTTATGTACTAACCGCAGATGGATCGGGTGGTGCATCCTTTCAAGAAGCGCAAGAAGGGGGAAGTGGTTCAAATGGAATGCCGAAGTTCTTCTATTTACCTGCGATGTACGTAGAAATTGTTTCAGGTGGATCAGGTACTTTAAAAGTATATGACGAATACAGAGAACAATTTGGAAGCCCTATGGTATCCAATGATAGCGCGGGGTCTTATCCTTCTTTACCCGTAGTTGGAAGAAATGAACTAAACTATCACGTTACTTACTATGATACGGCTATCTTTTATGATGTGCGTATGAGTAATGACGGCGTAATGACCTATAAAATGAGAAGCGGTGTCAGACCTACAGGTAGAACGTTTTTTAATATCGTATTAGAAGTAAAGTAAGTATTCACAACGCACAAGGAGAGGGAATCTTCTTTGTGCGTTTAATAAGCAAAAAATGAAAAAGTGTGCGTTTATGATACTGGCTTGCTTTAGCGTACTGACTATACAAGCACAGCAAACAAGAAGTGGATCCTATCATTTGCCTTTAACCGAAGGCAATGGATCCCCACCGCCCGGAATTGTAGAACAATCTGATAGTGGCGGAAACTCGCCTTCTGGATATGATCGCTATACCTCAGAAGGTTTAGTATTAACCGATAAAAGGGTAGCGCATAGCGCTTTTGCTATTGATAACCTAGAAATTGACCTAAGAGAAGGTGTTGTGATCGAGTTTGAATATGCAATGGCTGCCTTGGGACAACCTGCTTTTGGAAAAGGAGAAGGACTAGCACTATTCCTTTATGACGCAAATGAAAGACTGGATTTAGGGTATGGATTTGAAGCTTTGGGCTATGCCTTTAACGAAGCCAACGGTATTAGTGGTCGAAAACCCAGTCTAAAAGGAGCATATCTAGCTGTAGCCTTTGATGTTGGTGGTGGGTTTAAGAATTTTTTTAGCACCAATGAACATCGACGTGAAGGGATTTCTCCAGCTCGATTTGAACAAGCAGGGTATTATCAAAATGACTTTGGGCGATACCAACGAAATCACATTACCTTAAGAGGGGCACATGCTTCTTACTATATGGCCTATGGATATAATGGAAATCCCGTTTTACTCACCAAATACTTTGGCGGAACGTCTGTTAGTGCTGGTGAAATTTCCATGGCAACGTTGAACTACCATACGGGAGAATACGCGTTTGATCGCAATACAGATGCAGCAAATTTTGATGTGGGAAATGGTGGAACACATACCAATCTAAATTTTCAAAAGATCGTTGTTGAACTTGAACCAGCTAGTAACGGTGAGGGGATGTACATTACAGTGAAAGCCAAAGAAGGTAGTAGAGAGATTGTCCTTATCGAAGATTTTAAATATGAAACTTCATTTAAAACCTACGATAAAATGAATGATCTCTATGATGTTAAAGCCCCAATTCCAGACCGTGTAAAAGTAGGTTTTACGGCTTCTACAGGGAATTTTACCCAACAGAAAACCATTATTCGAAATGTAAAAATCGCTATTCCCAATGCACTGATCCTAGAGGATATTCAAGAAGAAATGTGCGTGAGTGATACAGGAGAAAGCCGAAATGCAGCAATTACAGTCCCTGTTTTTGAGGATCTTGACTTCGCTGTACAGCCAAGCTCTTTTCAGTTTGTCGATGCAAATGGCAATGAAGTAGGTACTTCCTATACTCAATCCAATGTTGGAGAATGGAGCTATTCTTCAAGTAGAGAAGAAGTAACCCTAACGCTAAGCAACGCTTATTTTGAACCCGATGAGGTAGCTGAAATTAAGTATGTCGTGGAGGCAAGCGACGGCACAAAATCTCAACCCGCTGCAATTCGAATCACAGGTATACAATGTGGAGCCGTAGTCAATCCACAGATTAGAACTAAAAATGAGAATGAACCTTATATGGAATAAACAAAAAAGAGGAAAAATAATTATTTTTCCTCTTTTTCTTTCTAACCTAATTCTTTTGTATTAAACAAATTGAGATGCTTACTGTTTAAATTATTCTTCGATATTATTTTCTTGTATTAGTTTTTTTGCTTGATCAAGGTCCTTTTCTTCCACAAGTACGTGAACTGCTTTACCTAATGTACCATAGCCAGCACTTCGCCCAGCTTCAATATCATCGCGAATGATGTACGCTATATTGTTCTGTTCTAATAAGTTTCGAACGGCTAAAACCATGATTTCACTACCGGCATATAATTTTTTGTGCTCCATATTCTAACTATTTTATTTAAAAATACAATTTTTATCCTACATATGAGCTATCTACCTTCGTTTTTTTTGATATTTTGTGTCTAGCGTATCGGTAAAATGCAAGAGAAAGTCCTATTTTTACTTGATGTAAAGACTAAGACTATGTACAATCTCAAAATAGACTATGCAGAGGGAGCACATCCCGCTATTCTCGATAAATTACTTGAAACAAATTTTATACAACAAAACGGGTATGGTGCAGATGATTATACCCTTCAAGCCCAAGCTATTTTACGCAGTAAAATGAATAAACCAGCTGCTGAAATTTACTTTGTATCTGGTGGAACACAAGCCAATCTCTTGGTGATCTCCGCTTTGTTGCGTCCACATGAAGCCGTAATTAGCGCCAATACAGGACATATTTATGCCAATGAAACTGGTGCCATCGAGGCGACAGGTCACAAGGTGATTCCCATTGAAAGCAAGGATGGTAAAATTACACCAGCCCAAATTGAACAAACAATAGCCCTGTTTCAACTGCGTCCCCATGTGGTAAAACCCAAAGTGGTTTATATTTCCAATACAACCGAGTTTGGAACCATTTACACAGCAAGTGAATTAGCAGAAATTTCTGCCTGTTGTAAAGCCAATGGATTAACACTCTTTATGGACGGCGCGCGTTTGGGACACGCCCTAACCGCAGTAGAGAACGATTTAACCCTAGAGAAAATTGCCAATCTAGTAGATGTATTCTATATTGGAGCAACTAAAAATGGCGCCTTGTTTGGCGAAGCAATCGTATTTTCGAACCCGGATTGTGTGACTGATTTTGACTATAACCTCAAACAAAGAGGAGCGCTCTTGGCTAAAGGTAGAGTATTGGGCATCCAATTCTCCGCACTTTTTCAAGACGATTTGTATTTCAAATTAGCGCAAGAAGCCAATGATATGGCGATGAAATTAGCACAAGCCTTTAAACAACAAGGGTACACCTTTTTAGTGGAACCTAGAAGCAATCAGATTTTTCCTATTTTACCACTCCCGTTAATTCAACGCCTCCAAGAACGCTTTGATTTTTATGTGTGGAAACCCATCAATGCTGAATATGCAGCCGTTCGTCTGATCACGTCTTGGACAACAGATGAACTCATGTTAGATGTACTAATTTCAATGCTAGAAGAGTAAAAATACAATGGAACACCTATTTATTACCGATTTAGACGGAACCTTACTCCAAAGTAACGGTTTCTTGAGCATGGAAAGCGAAGAAGTGCTCAACCAACTGGCAACAACAAAACACAAAATTGGCTTTGCTACGGCTAGAGGACTGACTAGCGCCCAGCAAGTCATTCAACAAATTCAGTGGAATTTTCCCGTATTGCTAAATAACGGCGCCGTTATCTACGATTGGCAAAAGGAAAAGATTTTGAAAATTAATGGAATAGAACAAGACGTTGTACAAACGATAATAGCATTAGGCAGGGAACACGGTATTTCGCCCTTGATCTTTACCTTAAACGAACATTTTGAAGAAGGAATCTACTACCAAGAAAGACCAAGCAAAGGACTACAGTATTTTATGGCCATGCGCCCACGTGATCCTCGCTTTATCGAAGTGAATCACCTGCATCAAGTAGCAGAAACATGGGATACCCAAGGCTTAGTTGTGATGTTTATTGACGACTATGAAACCTTAGTTCCCCTAAAGTTGTATTTGCAAGAACATGCAGGAAATCAAGTAAAGTGCTTACTGCTTCAAGATCAGTATATTCCCGATCAATTCGTATTGGAAATTTCCAGTGCAACCGCAACAAAAGAGCATGGAATTGCATATCTCATGCAAGAATATGCCATGAAGCCTGAACAAGTACACCTATTTGGCGATAACCTAAACGATCTGGGGATGCTGGCTTTACCCGCTAATACCTACGCCGTTAGCAATGCACATCCTGCTATTTTAGCACAAGCACAACACGTGATACCATCCAATGATCAAAGTGGAGTCGCTCAAACGATCCAATCCATCGTCACTCAGGAAGATAAGAGGTAAAAACAGGGAGATCTAGTGTGTTTCAAGCGGAAATTATACTATTCCCTATTTTTTTTATACCTTCGGCTTTTCTTTTTTACACCAGTGAACAGAAGAAAAACACACAATAAACCAAACAATAAAAACTAAAAAAACATAGATTCATGAAATTAGCTAGTATCAATAATGGCACAAGAGATGGTCAATTAGTCGTTGTAACAAAAGATTTGACAAAAGCAGTTGCAGTGAGCGAAATTGCGATTACCATGCAAGAGGCACTAGATCAATGGGAAACGAAAGAAGCACTTCTAAAAGAAGTATATGAAAAGCTGAATGCAGGAAAACTATCGAATACCATTGATTTTACCACCGCTAAAGTAATGGCACCAATTCCTAGAGCTTATCATTGGGCTGATGGAAGTGCGTATGTAACACATGTGGAATTAGTGCGCAAAGCGAGAAATGCAGAATTACCAGCATCTTTCTGGACCGATCCATTAATGTATATGGGAGCCTCTGACGCTTTTATCGGGGCTACAGATGATATCGAAATAGAAGATGCAGCATGGGGAATTGACTTTGAGTCAGAAGTAGCCGTGATTACAGATGATGTGCCACCAGGCGTAAGCGCAGCGGAAGCATTGAAACACATTAAATTAATCACGATCTTGAATGATGTGTCGTTGAGAAATTTAATTCCAGCAGAATTGGGAAAACAATTCGGATTTTATCAATCAAAACCTTGGACAGCTTTCGCTCCAGTAGTGGTTACACCCGATGAATTAGCAGGAGATTGGAAAGAAGGAAAATTGCACTTGCCCCTACATTCAACCTTAAATGGAACATTAGTAGGTTCTCCAAACGCAGGTGTGGATATGACGTTTAACTTCGGACAATTGGTTGCTCACGCAGCAAAAACACGTTCATTAATGGCAGGAACCGTAATCGGATCAGGTACAGTGGCAAACCAAGGGAGCCCTACAGGATCAAGCTGTTTAGCTGAGGTTCGTTGCTTGGAAACAATCAAAGATGGAAAACCTTCAACACCATTTATGCAATTTGGAGATCGCATCGAAATCGAAATGATGGATAAAGAAGGAAAAAGCATCTTTGGACGCATTAATCAAGTAGTGAAAGAATATAAGAAATAGTGAGTGGTGAATGGTGAGTGGTGAGTGGTGAATGGTGAGTGGTGAATGGCAATCACAAATCACAAATCGTAGCGTAGCGTAGATTCATTGAACACCAAAATAAAATATAAACTAAGTGAGATAAAGTGCAAATCACAAAGTGCAAATCGTAGCGTAGCGTAGATTCATTGAACACCAAAATAAAATATAAACTAAGTGAGATAAAGTGCAAAGTGCAAATCACACAAATTACACAAAAAAAAGGTTTGATCTTCACTAGATCAAACCTTTTTTTGTTCCCAAAACGGAATAAAAAAAGAACAAACTCATTACAAGTTTGTTCTTCTCATTCACCTTATCAATTACTAACCTAGAAAAAGAAATTTAGCATTGGATCACCTATACGATTCTAATAAAACTTTAACTCAACCATTTTATATCAAAAAAGAATCCCATAGGGCAAGATAAAATGCTGCTTTTTCTTCTCACAAGTTTTAACCTACTACAATAGTAGAGCTAAATAAGAAGGTAAACGAAAAAAAAGGACTCAAACGCAAAAAAGAGCGAACCCAAACGTGAAAATGGGAACCTCAATTGATCTGACTTTGTTCGCCCTGTGAAATGGGAGAGGAGAGAGGTTTGTTGTAGTTTTGTTCGACACTTCTTCGACAATGCTTCGAGAATACTAGGAAAATGTACCTTTTTGTCGAAGAAAGGTTGAAGAAGGGTTGAAGAAGGATTGAAGAAGGGTTGAAGAAAGTTCGGATAAAGATCGAAGTATTCTTAGGGAAATTCTTCTGTTTTTAGCCAGGGGTGAGAAAGAGATGAGGAGAAAAAAGGAATCAAATTTCAAAAAACGGGGATTCGTTTTGTCTAATATATAGCCTAAAAAAATGAGGAGGGACATGAAATATATCATACCTTTGTTAGATGAGTGACAAAAATTTGTATATAATTGCTGGTTGTAATGGTGCAGGAAAACAACTGCTTCATTTACCTTATTACCCGAAATTTTAGATTGTAAGGAGTTTGTGAATGCAGACGAAATAGCAAAAGGGTTATCTCCTTTTCAACCTGAAAAAGTTGCAATTGAAGCAGGTCGAATTATGTTAAATAGAATAAATGATTTATTCCATGATCAGATAAATTTTGCTTTTGAAACAACGTTAGCTACAAAAATTTATAAAAGTAAAATAATGGATGCGAGAAAATCAGGATATAATTCAACACTATTATTTTTTTGGTTAATTAGAATAGAATTGGCTAAAGAACGGGTAAGAACAAGAGTACTTGAAGGGGGACATTTTATTGCCGAAGATGTCATTGAGCGAAGATATGTGAATGGTATAAAAAACTTGTATGAAATTTATTTAGACATTGTTGATGAAGCGCTCATTTTTGATAATTCTGAAGGTACTCCAATTTTAATAGCTGAAAAGATTTTTGGACAAGAAGTAAGAGTACATGAACATAAAAGGTTTAATGAATTAAAAAGATAGGTATGAAAACAGAAGAAAGAGATAGTAGAAAAGCTAAGATTTTGTCTGGATTAGAATTAGCCTACAAAAAGATGGTTCAGTTTAAAAAAGAAAAAAACAGTGAAATAGTAATTATTAAAGATAATAAGATCGTACGTGTTAAACCAACTACTTTAGTTGCGGCTCGAAAATAAGATACATTGTAATAAAATAATTTTAATAATACTATATGGTTTAGGGGGGGCATTATGCTATTTAAAAGTAAAAAATAGTATCCATACTATCACCAAAAAGCAGTAGAAATAACAACAAAATGAAACTAATATTTGCTTCAAACAACAAGAATAAAATCAAAGAGATTAAAAATCAACTACCAGATTCCATTGAAATTTTGAGTTTGGAAGACATTGGATGTATGGTGGATATCCCAGAAACTGCAACTACCATAGAGGGAAATGCGTTAATCAAAGCCGATTACATCAAAAGACACTACGGATTCAATTGTTTTGCTGATGATTCTGGTCTTGAAGTAGAGGCCTTAGCTGGAGCACCTGGCGTATATTCCGCGCGATACGCTGGAGAGGAAAAAAACGATCAAGCCAATAACGACAAGCTGTTACGTGAATTAGCGGATCAACCCAATCGAAAAGCTAATTTTAAAACCGTAATTGCCCTGCATTACAATGGAGAACAACACTTGTTTACAGGAATAATAGAGGGGGAGATCTTGCAAAAAGAACAAGGAACAGGCGGTTTTGGGTATGATCCTTTATTTCAAGCCGAAGGCATGACCAAATCATTTGCCGAATTGACCCTCGAAGAAAAAAATGCAGTCAGCCACAGAGGAAAAGCCGTGGCTCAGCTCGTAGCATTTTTAAAGCATAAAGAAGACTAAGGATATAAACGCTAGTCGAATCAACGCCAAAGTAAAAAAGAACATTTTTTTTATTCCCTCCAAAATCAGCTATCTACTAGGGTGATAAAAAAGCTGTATTAGCTTAATCTTGTCTTAATCAATGTATTAATGGTAGCTAGTAAGCGAGAACGAAGCAGCTGGAACAGGAAAATGCGTAGGAGATCGGCTAGCGAATAGTCAAGAAGAGTAAAAGTTAAACGGAAAAAAGTTTTGTAGTCTTATAGAATACTATAAATTTGATTAATTTTGCAATCATTTTAATACAATAAAGAGACAAAATAACAACTATGATACTATCAATTGTTGGATATGGAGATCCGGTTTTACGCAAAGTAGGAGAAGACATCACAAAAGATTATCCAAACCTAGACGCATTAATTGCTAATATGTACGATACGATGTATTCAGCTAGTGGAGTTGGATTAGCAGCGCCTCAAGTGGGATTACCCATTCGTTTATTTGTAGTTGATTGCGCGCCATTCGCCGAAATGGAGGATAATACACCAGAAGAAAAAGAGTTTTTAAGTACCTATAAAAGAACGTTTATCAATGCAAAAATCTTAAGTGAAGAAGGTGAAGAATGGGCGTTTAATGAAGGATGTTTAAGTATTCCCGATGTACACGAACTTGTGGTGCGTAAAGAGCAAATTACCATCGAATATTGCGATGAAAATTTCACTACCTATACCGAAACGATCAATGGGTTAGCCGCTCGTGTGATTCAACACGAATACGATCACATTGAAGGAATCTTGTTCACAGACAAGTTGTCAAGTTTAAAAAAGAAATTAATTGCTAAGCGATTAAAGAATATTATGGAAGGTAAAGTGTTTACGGACTATAAAATGAAATTTGCTACTAAAAAAGGTAGATAAAAAATTGGAAATTAAGAACTAATTAAGATATTTGTTACAAAAGAAAAATTTTAGAAAATGAGTTTAGAAAAAGTATTAGCTATTTCTGGTAAACCAGGATTATTTGAGTTAATTGTTCAAACACGCACAGGATTTATCGCAGAATCATTAGTTGACGGGAAGAGAAGTACAGTAGGATTGAAAAACAACGTTAGTTTATTATCTGAAATATCAATATACACGCACGAAGGAGAAGTAAAACTTTTTGACGTATTTAAAAATATCGCGACAAAAGAAAACAACGGAGAAGCAATTTCACACCGAGTTTCTGATCCAGAGTTAGTAGCGTACTTCCAAGAAGTATTGCCAAACTACGATGCAGAGCGCGTATACAATTCAGATATTAAAAAAGTAATTAACTGGTATAATATCGTACAAAAAAGAGGATTAATTCAAGAAGCTTTCCAAGAAGCAGTTGAAGAAAACAAATAAGAAAAAAGAATAGATAAAAAAGCTCGTTATATAACGAGCTTTTTTTAGTTTTATAGGACAATAAATAAACACCACATGCATACACAAGAAGAAAAACTAGCAGCCATCGGACGATTGCTAACGATAATGGATGAATTAAGAGTACAATGCCCTTGGGATAAAAAGCAAACATTCGAATCCCTGCGTGCTTTGACGATTGAAGAAGTGTATGAATTAGCCGATGGCATTTCTAAGGGAGATGCCCAAGAAATGCAAGGCGAATTAGGTGATTTATTGATGCATATTGTCTTTTATGCCAAAATTGGAAGTGAACAAGGACTCTTTGACGTCAAAACTATTGCGGATGGCATTTGCGACAAGCTGATTTACAGACATCCTCATATTTATGGAGATGTAGAAGTAGCCAATGAACAAGAAGTCTTGCAAAACTGGGAGCAGCTCAAGCTAAAAGCAGGGCGAAAATCCGTTCTTGAAGGTGTACCAACGAGTTTACCTGCCATTATAAAAGCCCTGCGCATGCAGGAAAAAGCAAGTGGTATTGGGTTTGATTGGAGCGATAAAACAGACGTTTGGGCAAAAGTAGAAGAAGAAATACAAGAATTTAAAGTAGAAGAACAAGCCGGAAATAAAGCCTTGATGGAAAAGGAATTCGGCGATATCCTCTTTTCTTTAGTCAATTACGCACGCTTCGTGGGTATTGATCCCGAACACGCCTTAGCGCAAACCAATCAGAAGTTTTTATCGCGATTCCAAATCATGGAAGAACTGATCCAAGCCGACCAAAAAGAATTGCCTCAAATGAATGTAGAGCAAATGGATGTTTACTGGGAGAAGGCCAAGCAAGTAACTCAACCAAAAAAAGGATAAAAATGAAAAAAAATAACAGCAAATGGATGAAAAAATGCACCCTATCCCTGCTCTTTTTCTGCTCCTTGTTTACCTATGGTCAACGGATTCAAAAGGATGTTTTTGATGATTTAGTGTTTACGTCTGATCGCTATGAAGCCAAACTGAAGAAAAATATTTTTGATGACCTCACGTTTACCGATTCAAATAAGAATACAATCGAATTCAATAAGGCGTATTTGGAAAAGAAAATGGGAGTCAATTACAAGGAAACGGATACTAAATCAATGTTTTTTCAGGATTTAGTACTGGATTATATGCAAATCAGGGGATATGAGGCCTCTTATAAAGTTGATATTTTTGGGACGTTAACCATTACAGACAACCAAGGGAAAAGTATTACGTCCAAAGAAGATAGTTTGGGCAACATCCGAATTGAAAAAAAAGCGAGCGATATCGAATCAAAAATTCAAAAAGAATATAATGGAGATCTAGTCTATCAATTCAAACGACAATCCGCAACAGTAAAGCAAAATTTTGAAGGAGATCGAACGTATACCGATAGCAATGAAACTAGTATAGAACTAAAAAAAAGCGTATGGGAGCAGCTAGAAAAACGCTATCAAACGGAAAATGGTGTTTTTATTCATTTGTTAGAAGAATTTCTACTACTTAAGCCTTACTAGATTGTTTGTTATAGCATTATTTTAGTAGGATAAATTTTTCTTTTTGTTAAAGTTAGCATCGTATTCTGATTTTAGTCAATTTATTTAGATAATTTTGTAAAAACTTTTTAATGTTTTGACATTCAATTTATTTGAACTACTTTGTAAACCAAATTATGATAAGAGGTCCCCACTTCGAAAAAGTACCTTCTAGATAGAAGAATTCTTTAAAGGGATCTCAAAAATAAGCAAACAACAATCGTACAAAATCAAATTAGACAAGTAGCCCGTCTAGATTTTATGGAAAAAAAGCCAACTCCACGAGTTGGCTTTTTCACTGGTAGTCAACAGTAAGATACGAAATCTATGTTGGAGTCAATTAGAATTTGTAATGGAAAGATAAGGTGACAATTCGACTGTCTAAATCGTATTTTTGTCTGATTTTGGAATCCAAATTGGTTCCCACAAGGGTAAAGTGATTTGTTTTTAACACATCGGTAAGTGCCAACTTGAGGCTGCCTTTTTCGCGTAAAATAGTTTTAGACGCGCCAATCGACAAGTCAAAATAGCCCTCTCTTTTGTATAAACCAATATTTGATTTCGAAAAGTATTGTGCATTGACCTCTGCTTTAATCCCCTTGGGTAATGAAAAGCTATTTTGTGCATTGAGCGTAAAAGCTACTTGCTTGCTGTCAATTGTTGTGTCTTGGTATTCTCCCTTGTATTGATTATTGAACAAATTAAACATAGTACTCATCGTCCAAAAATCAGTGGGAGTCACAGTTGCAGTGAGTGTTGTCCCGTAGTGATAGGATTTACTCAAGTTTTCTAGTGTTTTAACCAAGATCGTTTGCTCTTGTTCATAGGAATAGACTTGCGTCATTACATCTTGCGTTTGACTAAAGTAAATCGTGGCGATCAGGTATTTACTCCAGAGGTAACCTATTTCGGTTGCATGCGTTATTTCGGGTTTCAGTTGAACATTCCCCTGCCAATAATTAAAGGGATCATTGTAAAAGCGAAAGGGATTTAGGTCGAAGTGACTCGGTCGATTAATGCGCTTGCTGTAAGAGGCATAGTAACTATGGGCCTGATCCGTTTCGTACTTAATGGACGCACTAGGAAATAGTTTGTTGTAGTCCGTCTGATGCTTTTCAGCTGTGGTTTTTTGATGGATGTTGCGATCTGTGTACTCGTTGCGCAGTCCCACTTGGATTTGCCAGTGATCTAAAGCTAGTTTATAGTTGAGGTAAGCCGCGTGAATCTGCTCCTTGTACGAATAGTGATTGGTCGTTTCTGGATCAATAACCCACTGACCACCTTCCTCTAGCTCATATACAGATGGATTGTCATTGGATTTTACCGTTGATTTCCATCCTATTTCTAGGGTGTGTTGTTCCGTTAACGGTAGCGTAAAATCGAGTTTTCCATTGAATACACGCAAAGTTGAAGGAATTTTACCCTTGCGATCAGCATATACTTCGGTTATGTCTATTAGCGGATGCTGTAGTTGGGTTTGAGAGGAATTAAATTTAGATCGCTCATACTCCAAATCAAGGTCTAAAAGCGTGCCTTGTTCTGAAAATTTATGGGTTCCATGTACGCTATAGGTATAATCATACCAATGCTCAAGGTTGTAATTATCTGTTCCGATAGAGGAATACAAACTAGCATCAGGAGTGTAGAGCTGACTAATTCCAGCCGAATTATTTTCATAGCGACCAAGCTTAGCATCGAGAAGGAAGCCAATAGAAGTGTTGGATGAGAGCTGGTAATCTGTACCGAATTTGAAGTTGTTGGAAGTCAGTGGCTCGCTGGTCTTGTAGTGCTGATGGCTGTGTCGAAGTAGTGTAGTGGGACGAATGGGATCAAAAAAATCCTGATCAAATGTCTTGCGTTCTTCTTCTCCTCTAAACGTATGGCTATAATCTCCAAATACACGCCAAGCTTGATGGGCATAATTAATAGTAAAGCCCGTATTCATTCGGTTTTTACGTCCACGACCTCCGCTAGCATATACGCTGCCATTTAACCCTTCTAAAATATTGGTTTTGAGTACAATATTGATGATTCCCGCATTACCAGCAGCATCGTATTTGGCTGAGGGATTGGCAATAATCTCGATGTTTTTTACTACAGCCGAATTGGTAGAACGAAGCAAATTGGCCAATTCTTTAGAGGATAAAGAGCTCAACTTCCCATTGATCATCACACTTACCCCTTTCTTACCTCGAAGTGATAACTCTCCTTCTTGAGAGACCACAACACCAGGTGCACGACTCAATACCTCCAAAACAGTACTCCCTTCCGATAGGGTACTGTTCTCAACACTGAAGACCATTTTATCTGCTTTTTGTTGAAAAACAGGTCGATTTACGCGGATTACAACTTCGCCAAGATCAGTACTCATCGCCTGGTAAATACTGTCCAATTGTGCCTCTGTTTGCGCAGCTAACGGTAAACTACAACAGCTAAGCAATAAAATATAGATGCGATTCATAATTTATAATAGGGTGGTTTTTTAGCTTAAAATAACAGTATTGTTATTTAGATTTATTAAAAATAGATTGATTGATTCGCAAATATAGAGTTATTTAGAATGGTTTTAAGTAATTTTTATGTTTTTTTATAAGGTGTTGATTTTTAGGGAATAATCGATTAAATTCTGCTGTTTTTCAGTTATTTACTGGTATAAACAGCGTTACTAAAAAATATAAAGGATAAGAAATCGATAAAATGATGGGACTATCTAAAAAAAAAGTAATTTTACTAATCACAAAAACAGAAGAAAATGACACATTTAAAAGTTGGTGATCAAGCGCCAAATTTTGTTGGTATAGATCAAGCCGGAGTAAAACATCAATTAAGTGATTATAAAGGCAAGAAATTAGTGCTCTTTTTTTATCCGAAAGCAAGTACACCAGGTTGTACAGCTGAAGTGTGTAATTTGAGAGATAACTATCAGATTTTAAAGGAAAAAGGATTTGAACTATTGGGTGTTAGCGCGGATTCAGCCGAAAGACAACAAAAGTTTATCGATAAAAATACCTTGCCTTTTCCTTTATTGGCAGATGAAAATAAGGAAGTTCTTCATGCTTTTGGCGTTTGGGGACCTAAGAAATTCATGGGGAGAACCTATGATGGAATTCACCGTATGACCTTTGTTATCAATGAAGAAGGGGTAATCACCCAGCTAATTGAAAAAGTGAAAACCAAAGATCACGCGGCTCAAATCCTGGAATCTTAGAAAAAAGAGCGATACGAACGCTCTTTTTTGATTGTTATAAAATTGTATATGAAAGAAAAGAAAATAAGCAAACGCGAGTTGTTCTTACTGAAAGAACACACGTCCATAGCCGATCAATACTTTGAGGAGCTGTATCAAACCCATGGACTAGCGTCAGAAAAACAATGGAAAGACTTTGTCTATTGGGCTTTACTCGTGTGTGGTGTGGGGTTTTTAGTTAGTGGTATGGTGTTTTTCTTTGCCTTTAACTGGGATGCTATGCCCGTACCTATCAAGTTTTCACTAGTTGGCTTGGGAATTGCATTGAGCGGATATATGGCGGTAACGCCCCGCGTAAAAGAGCCAGTTAACAAGATCAGTTTGGTAGCAACCTCCGTCTTACTTGGCGTTTTACTCGCTGTCTTTGGACAGACCTACCAAACGGGTGCTAATGCTTATGATTTGTTTTTGACGTGGTTACTGGTCGTAACTCCCTTAACAGTAGTGAGCCAATCAACCTATCAATGGTTGTTTTTTAGCGTTTTGGCTAATACAACGCTTATTTTAGCTTGTGTTCAACGCTTACAAGTAGAATCTGTCTTTGTCGGTATTATGCTTGTTTTACTGGCCAATGTAGTGCTATTGCTTGTTCCTGCTTGGAAGCTTATACACCGTAATTTCCAAATCGGAAATGGCTATACGCAAATTCAAACCGTAGCTATTTACGTTTTGGCAACACTGGGTTTTGGTTGTTGGTTATTTGCCAATAATGCTAGCTATAGAGAGGAAGAATTACAAGGATCCTTTTGGACGCTACTCCTTTCCCTTGCAATCATTGCAGGTGGCTTGGCCCTAGCGTGGAAACAAAAACGTATTTACCTGTTTTCTTATGCCTTAATTTCGGTAATTAGCTGTGGATTAATGATCTGGATGAAAATATTTAAAGATAGCTCAGAAGGATTATTCGTTTATATGCTATACGTCATCGGTGGTATATTCTTCATTATTAAATGGGTGTCATCCAAATCAAAAGCGTGGAAGCATGGAAACTAATTCGTGGAAAGACTTGATTCGTCAAGTAGAAGAACAAGGGGTTGTCGTTGATGAACAATTGACTGCCCGAATAGAAGAGGAGCAATCCATTAAATATACTTTTCTCAAAGTTGTAGCAATTTTGGGAAGCCTATTGGCCATGGGATTTTTCTTCGGATTTCTCTTTGTGACTATGGGAAACAGTTTGGGATTTACTGCTTTTGCCAGTTTTGGCGTTCTCTTATATGGCGTTAGCTTGTTAGGGAATAAAAAGAAAGAACCCGCCTTGAGAGATGGTGTTTTTGTTGCAACGTATAGTAGTGCATTCGTTTGTATTATAACGGCTTTCATTGACTTGAAAGATAGTGAAACTGTCAATTTTTTGGTTGTTCTTTTACTCAGTGGAATAGGATTGGTTGTGTTTAAAAGTAAAATAATTCAATTTTTATCGGTGCTAGGCTTGTATTATGGATTGGTTTATTTGTTGAAATACAATAATTTAGGGTATATTTCACTCGCTTTGTTTTGGCTCGTCCTCGTTGGCTTGTTTGTGCTTTTTGTTAAAGAAATAGCGTTGCGAACTAAAGGTAATTTTTGGACACACAAATACAAGGCACTGACCCATGGCTTGTTTTGTATTCTCTTTTTTGAAGTGATGCAGGACAACCTGTCGCTCATCAAGCCCTCAAGCTGGATTAATTACGCGAGATATGTCGAATTTGACGCGCTTGAACATCGTCTTTATTTTGTATTTGTAGGACTCGTCCTTTTGGGGTTAACGTATTTTACGGTGAAACAAATTAGGAATAGCCTAGCATTCAACTCCTTCCATCTACTTGTTGGATTGAGCGCTGTGTTTATCTTGGGACTTACATTTTTTATTCAAGGATTCGGTATATCCTTGGTTATTAGTATTTTCCTATTAGTATGGTCTTATCAATTTCGCTTTCAAAAAGGAGTGATCGTTGCAATTGTCATGCTTTTATCATCCTTAGTTTGCTACTACTATTATTTGCAAGTAAGCTTGCTTGTCAAAGCACTAATACTCATGGGGTGTGGGGGATTGTTTTTGGGTCTATTTGTAATTAATAATCAATTGAATCGTGAGAAATAGGAGAAATATTGTAATTGTGCTAACCCTTGTGTTATTTGGCGGTTTTTTCTTGCGCGCTATACAGCAGAAAGAGAGTACAATCAAAGAAGGTAAACTAGTTTTGTTTGCTTTGGCTCCTGTTGATCCTAGATCATTGATACAAGGAGATTATATGCAATTGAATTACGCCATCAATGAGCAGCTGCGTACAGCAGTAGAAGACCGCTCAACAATACACAAACGTGGCTATGTTATTATCCATGTCGATCAACAGCAGAGAGGAAGCTTTCAAGGCATTAGCACAGCGAGACCAATGCTCGAAGGGGATTCACTCCTAGCAGTGAAATACTTCAATTGGGATGGGTTTACCCTGGCTGTTGGAGCTGAGAGTTATTTTTTTCAAGAAGGAAAAGACAGCCTCTTTGAACAAGCTAAATACGGCGGTTTACGCATAGATCCAAAGGGAAATAGCGTGTTAATCGGCTTGTATGATGAAGAATTAAAATTAATCGAATAACAGAAGAAATGAAAAAAATAGGAGTAGGAATTGCAGTAGCAGTAGCTTTAATTGCCATAGGATGTAAGAGTCAAGCAATTCAAAGTGAAACCAAACCAAACGAGATGACAACACAAACAAAGCCATATGAAGTAGAAGGAGAATGGGAGTTAATCGAGATTAAGACTCGTTATATGACCGATGAAACACTAGCGGATCTATTTCCATTAAAAACCCCTTTCTTGATTGTCGATGTCAAAGAAATGATGATCTATGGCAATAATGGTTGTAATGTGTATCGCGGCCCAATCAAGCGTGTAGATGAGCGTGAATTAGTTCTCGACAAAAGAGTCGCTTCAACCTTGAAGTACTGTTCAGGAGTTAAACCAACAGTGTATATGCAAGCATTGGGAGAGGCAAAAGAATATAAGATCGAAGGAGATACACTGCTTTTGCATTCCAAAGATCAAGTGGTATACTTAAAATTTAAAAAAATACATAATTAACTGTATTTTGTTAATATTTGAATTTTATCGTTTTAAAAAATTGAAAAATAAGTTTAAGTATTGAAAAAAAAATGTAATTTTGAATTATAATAATAATTAAAAAATAAAAGCTATGAAAAGAAAATATGTACTAGCCTTAGCAGTTATGGCTTTAAGTGCTTCAACTTTAGTAAGTTGTAAAAAGACAGACAAACAAGGTGCTGGAACTACGGATGCAACTGTGAAAACAGAAGAAGTGGTGAAAGAAGATTTAAAAGACAACGCCAAAACAGCATTAGATTGGGCTGGAACTTATGCAGGAACTATTCCATGTGCTGACTGTGAAGGAATCGAGCAAACACTTGAAATCAAAGCAGATGGTACCTATAAAGAAACAAGTAAGTATCAAGGTGTTGGAAAAGGTGAGACATTCACTGAAGAAGGTAAATATGAGTGGGATGCTGCAGGTGATAAACTGACGTTAACTTCAAAAGAAGGAGAAGTAAGTTATGTAGCTGTACACGAAGGAAGTGTATTACTTTTGGATAAAGAAGGCAACGAAATTACAGGATCTTTGGCAGAAATGTACCGCCTAAAAAAGAAATAAGCACAAGATTTTAAAAATGAAAAAGAGCAAAAACGAAAGTGTTTTTGCTCTTTTTTTTTGGGTAATTTCACAAATTCAACGAGTCAAAGTAAGGTTTTTTTCTAGTCTTTTTGCCATTTCTTATCTGTGCTTTTACCCGCTGATTCGACTTGTATACCCTGTTCCTTTTCTGGTTTTTTAGCTACAAAAAGCAAGTTTTATATCGTGTTTGAACTTCTTTTATCTCTTTCTCTTTTGGGTTTCATTTAGCTTGTATTAGGCGCTTTTTTTTGTCCGTATAACCGTTTTTTTAGGCGTTTTTTGGTTGAAAAACCAGGCTATTTTCGACAGTCTAACTTATCTTTTTGGATTGTTTTGCGCCTTTTACTCTTATCTTTCTTTAAACTTTTCTTGATCATAAATCCCTTGTTTTCAATAAAAATAACTGCTTGGCTGCAGTTGTTTTGTTCTCTTTTACCTTCCTTTTTTTGCGTTTACCTCAGGTCAAAAAACAGTTTTATTGCTGTATAGGCGTCTCGATTTTTACCCCAAGTCGCCTTTGTTTTTGCTTTTTGGCTGAACCATTTTTTACGCTTATCGCTCTTTTACTAAGGGCTAGTAGGTTAAAAAGGAGTAGGCTGAATGGCTACTTTTGCCACATGTTCAGCGTGAGTGTTGCCGTTGATTTACATTCTTTTTGATGGTTTCGCAAAGGGAGTAGTAGGGAATACAACCGGTTTTTTGTAGGTAAAAAGTGTGGTATTGGTCTTTTGAAAACGATAATGTAGGAAGTGAAAGAAGTAAAATAGGTGAGTTTTGTATGCGTGATTAGGACAAAAAATAATCAGCTATTCGTTTTGTTTTTATTGTTAATGTTTTTTCGTAACTTTTTGTTTTAGATGCTTTTTTTGTTAGCAAGATACATCATTTTAACCTCAATAAAGAGCTAAAATGTATCATAACATAAGGTTATGGGTTAAAATATACTATATTATTTGATTGATTTCTAAGTTATTGTATAGTTTGTTTTAAAGTAAAAATAGAAGTTGAATTAAATCGCTTTAAGTGCATTATTCCTTCCTTGTTTTTTTGTGCAACTTGTGTTGTAATGCGATTTAATATAGGTTAAGTGCTTTGTGTTAAAGCTTAGCTTTAAGGCTTTGAGATTAAAAGTGATCTGTATTTAGGTCTAAATAGTACTATTCTTAATTTGAAGCTAGTTGTCGCTTTTTCCTCGACTTTACTGCTGCTGTTTTGCGTGAAGTAAAAGTTAGATCTCCTTCGTGTTTACAATTTTTTTATCCTTAATTTTGCACAAATAGCCCATAGGGACTGTTTTATTTTTTTGAAAGTTTGCATGTATGTCTAAAACGAAAACTTGGATTTCTGCCGCAAGATTGCGCACCTTACCTCTGTCTATTTCGGGAATCATTGTGGGATCTGCTTGTGCATTTCCTTACTTTGGGAATCACCCGCATTTTTATCTCATTTTTGCCTTTGCTATTTTGACAACATTGTTGTTTCAGATCCTATCCAATTTTGCCAATGATTATGGCGATGGAGTCAAGGGAACAGACAACGAAAATAGATTGGGCCCTCAGCGGGCGTTACAAAGCGGATTACTGACAAAAGAAGAGTTGAAAAAAGGTATTATTTATACGGCAGGATTATCCCTTATTTCGGCTTTAGTTTTGATTTATCTCTCCTTTGGAAAAGATCACTTTTTTACTTCCTTGTTTTTCTTTGTCTTGGGTATAGGTTGTGTTGCTGCGGCAATTAAATATACCGTCGGACAATCTGCTTATGGATACAGAGGGTTAGGTGATTTGTTTGTGTTTATCTTTTTTGGACTCGTCAGCGTGATTGGAAGTTTTTACCTGTATGGTCAGCAACTAGATCCATGGGTAATCCTACCAGCAGTAGCTGTAGGTAATTTGAGTATTGCTGTTTTGAATATTAATAATATGCGCGACCTAGATGCGGATAAGCTAGTCGGTAAAAATACGCTGGCGGTTAAATTGGGAAGACAACAGGCTAAACGCTATCATTACTGCATCGTTATATTTGCGTTACTTGCTTTTGTAGTCTATGCCGTACACAGCCAAAAAGCCCTGTGGAATTTTGCGTTTGTCTTGGGGTATATTCCCTTGTTGAAACACCTCATTTTTGTAAAAAACAACACAGATCCCAAAGCCTTGGATAGTCAAATGAAAATCGTTGCTCTAAGTACGTTTTTGGTTTCTGTACTTTTTTCCTTAGCTTTAATCTTATAAAATAAAAATTATGAAAATAACGTATTACGGACATGCTTGTTTAGGCATCCAAATCGAAGATATTCACTTAATCGTCGATCCTTTTATCACGGGGAATCCTTTGCCTCAAGCAAAAGAAATCAACGTAGAAGAAATAAAAGCAGATTATATTTTATTGACCCATGCACATGGGGATCACATTGCCGATGTAGAGCTAATTGTAAAAAATAACCCCGAGGCGATTATTGTGTCCAATGCAGAAATTGCAGGCCATTATGAAGCAAAGGGATTCAATGCTCATCCGATGAATCACGGTGGTAGTTGGCAGTTTGACTTTGGTAAAGTAAAATACACACCAGCGATCCATTCGAGTTCTTTTCCTGATGGAAGCTATGGCGGACAACCTGGGGGCTTTGTTATCGAGAGTAAAAACAAAAATATCTACATCGCGGGAGATACTTCGTTGACGATGGACATGAAACTGATTCCGTTTTTTACTTCGTTGGACTTAGCTGTGTTTCCCATAGGAAGCAATTTTACCATGGGGGTAGAGGAAGCTGTTGTGGCGTCCGATTTTGTTCAATGCGATAAAGTACTCGGGTATCACTTTGATACGTTTGGCTATATCGAAATTGACCATGAGGAGGCCAAACGCGTTTTCTTTGAAAAAGGAAAAGATTTAATGCTTTTGTCCATTGGAGAGAGTTTAACGTTATAAATGAAAGATGAAAGCGACGTATAGCAAGTATATTTTACGTTTTAAGAGACCTTCAGCTACGTCTAGGGGTGTAATGACAGAAAAGGAGACTTGGTTGCTTAAAATAGAGGAAAAAGGCAAAATAGGAATAGGAGAGTGCGGAATACTGCGCACGCTTAGTTTTGATGATCGTCCCAACTATGAAGCAAAACTACAGTGGGTAGTCGATCACATTCACCTGGGAAAAGAGGCGCTATGGGAAGAACTCCGCGATTGGCCTTCTATTCAATTTGGGGTAGAACAAGCCTTTTTGTCTTTGGCTAGTGCTCATCCTTTTGTTCTTTTTCCCTCTGCCTTTGTGGAAGGTACAGCAGCAATCCCGATTAATGGCCTGGTTTGGATGGGGGAGGAAACTTTCATGAAAGAGCAGATTGATGAGAAAATTGCACAGGGGTTTACCTGTGTCAAATTAAAAATAGGCGCTATAGATTTTGATGCAGAAATTAGCCTTTTACACGATATCCGAAAACACTTTACGGCTGATCAAATTGAACTTCGCGTCGATGCGAATGGTGGATTTACAGTTGCAGATGCCCCCAATAAATTGGCTCAATTAGCCCAATTAGATTTGCATAGCATTGAACAGCCCATTAAACAACAACAGGTGCCTCAAATGGCAGCTTTATGCCAAACAACACCGCTACCCATCGCCTTAGATGAAGAATTAATTGGAGTGACAGCTTATAACGATAAAGTAGCTCTCTTAGAGGCAATACGCCCACAGTATATTATTTTAAAACCCAGTTTAATCGGCGGTTTTAAAGGAAGTCAAGAATGGATCGAGATTGCTGAAAAACTGCAAATTAAATGGTGGATTACCTCCGCACTGGAAAGCAATATCGGATTGAATGCCATCGCTCAATGGACATTTACGCTCCATAACCCGATGCCGCAAGGATTGGGCACAGGAGCACTCTATACCAATAATTTTGATTCTCCACTGGAAGTTAAACAAGGACAGCTGTGGTATAATCCTGAATTGGTGAGTGGAAAGTGGTGAGTGGAAAGTGGTGATGGGAAAAGGGTAATGAGTGAAATTTTCAATACAAAGAAGATGTTCTTTTAATTGCGTGATTTGTTCACCAGTACATTCTACTCTTCTCCCATTTCCCATTTCCCATTTCCCTTCTCCACCATTCACCATTCACCATTCACTAAATTCATCTCCTTCTAAACTCATCGGGAGCCACGCCAATATGCTTTTTAAAGAATCTTGAAAAGTAGGAATTGTCTTTGAAATTCAATTGGTAGGCAATTTCACTAGCAGATAAATTGGTGTGGATTAACAGTCGTTTGCATTCGATAAGAATGCGATCTCGAATCATATCACCTGCAGATTTCTTTTTTATTTTCTGACAAAGGGCATTGAGGTAATTAGGGGTTACCAGTAGTACTTTCGCGTATTCCTTTGGAAATCGGTATTCGTAAAAGTGTTTGTCAATCAGGGATTCAAATGATTTGACCAGTTCATTCGATTTAATGTTGTTGGTTGATCCCTGTGTAATTTTGTCTATTTCTTTTTTACAAAGTAAGAGCACTTCTAGCAGATAGGTACGCACAAGATTCATGTATTCACCATGCTCTGTTTCGTATTCATTCAGCATGCGGTCCATCGTGATTTGAACCCGAGTACTGAGTTCGCCTTCTAAGGGAAGTAAATGATGCGCAGTAAAACGCCTAAAAAAAGGTAAATCGTGAACAAAGAGATGATCCGATACAAATTGCGTGATAAAACTAGGTGTAAAACTCAGCACATACCCCTGTGTTGCGGTGTTATAGGTCCAGCTGTGTTGTTGCCAAGTGTTTAAAAATATAATATCTCCTTGTTTTACTTCATATGCTTGTAAATCGATGTATTGGATACCCGTTCCTGCCGTGATATAAATAATTTGGAAAAAATCATTTTTATGCATTTTGGTTGAATAGTTATTCAAATGCTGTAAGGTGTGATGTAGCCTTTTAATGATAAAATCTTTTCTTTCTCCTTTGCTCGTAAATAATCCTTGTTTGTTTAAAACCCCATTGTACATTTCATCTATTTTATTTAGTAGGTTAAAGATAGATTTATTGCTTTAAATAAGGTTATTTATTGATTATTTTAGTATTATTTTATAAATATCATGCATAATGTGTTGTTTTTTATCAAATAAATTATTTGTTTATTGTATGAGATATGAAGTTTTATTTGTTTATTACATAAATCAAAAAGACCGCTCTTTCCACGCAGGAAAGAAGCGGTCTTTTTTTTAACAAACTAAACCAATCGTTTGTTTTCGTTAGAAAACATATTCGTTAGCGTCTATTACTTTTTTAGCAATAGATTCGCGCAATGCATTTACATTCGGTAGGTTGACATATTTGGTAAATCTACGTAGCCCCATTAACATGATGCGTTGTTCGTCTCCTTCTGTAAAAGAGGCGATTCCCTCTTTTCCTTTTTGTGCAACAATGTCTACGGCATGGTATAAGTAGAGTTGAGCCATGGCAATTTCTTCTTGTATCTTTTCTTCTCCTTTGGTTTTGGCTAATTTTTCCGTTCTCAAAATAGCACTTTCAGCCATGTAAATTTCGATCATCATATCAGCAGCAGCCATCATCAGCGCTTGGTGTTTCTCCAAATCAGGTCCAAATTTTTGTACTGCACTTCCAGCGACCATTAAGAAGGCTTTTTTCAACTTTTCGATCATCTCTTTTTCTTCAGCGAAGAGTTCGGAATAATCAGGAGTATCAAAACTTGGGATGCTCATTAATTCATCCGCTACTTGCATAGCAGGAGTCAATAAATCAACGTGTCCTTTCATTGCTTTTTTGATTAACATACCCACAGCTAACATGCGGTTGATCTCGTTAGTTCCTTCGTAAATACGCGAAATACGAGCATCTCTCCAAGCACTTTCCATAGGGGTGTCTTCTGAGAATCCCATTCCACCAAAGATTTGGATTCCCTCATCTGTACAGGTTTGTACATCTTCTGAAACCGCTACTTTAAGGATAGAACATTCAATAGCAAATTCTTCAACGCCTTTTAGTTCTGCTTCTTGGTGTGTATTTCCTTCAGCAATACGCTGTTGGATTCTCTTTTCAATGCTTCCTGCTGCGCGATACGAAGCAGATTCTCCAACATAGGCATTGGTTACCATTTCTGCAATTTTGGTACGGATGGCACCAAAAGAAGAGATAGGCACTTTAAACTGAATGCGTTCATTGGCATATTTTACTGCTTCGGTAATCAAACGACGTTGAGAGTCCAAACATGCCGCAGCTAGTTTAATACGCCCCACGTTTAACGCATTCATGGCGATTTTAAATCCATTGCCACGCTCAGAAAGCATATTTTCTACCGGTACTTTGGTATTGTTAAAAAACACTTGACGGGTAGAAGAGGCTCTAATTCCCAACTTGTGTTCTTCTTCTCCTAAAGAGATTCCGTTTGAAGGATCGTTTTCTACGATAAATCCAGTGATGTTTTTATCGTCTTCAATACGTGCAAAAACAATAAATACATTACAGAATCCCGCGTTGGAAATCCACATTTTTTGTCCCGTGATGTTGTAGTATTTGCCATCTTCTGATAAAACGGCTTTTGTTTTTCCTGAATTAGCATCTGATCCCGCGTCTGGCTCTGTTAAACAGTAAGCGCCAAACCACTCACCACTTGCCAATTTGGGAACGTATTTTTGTTTTTGTTCTTCATTTCCGTATAAGGTAATGGGCATAGTTCCAATTCCAGTATGTGCACCAAAAGCTGTAGAGAAAGATCCTGTTGCTCCTGAGATGTAGTCACAAACCAGCATGGTTGAAACAAACCCCATTTCCAATCCGCCATAGGCTTCTGGAACAGCAACACCCAAAAGACCCAGTTCACCTGCTTTTTGCATGCATTCTTTGGTGAACGCGTAGTCTTTCTTTTCAAAGCGATTTTTGTGTGGCCATACTTCCTTGTCGATAAATTCCTTTACCGAGTCACGCATCATCAGTTGCTCTTCTGAAAAATCTTCCGGAGTAAAGATTGTTTCACTTTTGGTTTCTTTTATTAAATATTGACCTCCTCTTGTTATAGCTGTATTCATAATTTATTTTTTTTTAAGGTTATTGTTGGTTATAGCAATTCGTAAATTCCAGCAGCTCCTTGACCAGTTCCCACACACATGGTTACCATACCGTATTTAGAGCCTCTGCGTTTCATTTCGTCAAATAATTGAACGGATAATTTCGCTCCTGTACAACCCAGTGGGTGCCCCAAGGCAATTGCACCTCCATTGACGTTAACGATCTCAGGATTAATACCTAATTCTCTAATTACAGCCAACGATTGAGAAGCAAAAGCTTCGTTTAGTTCAATCAAGTCGATATCTTTTAATTGTAATCCCGCTTGTTTCAGTGCTTTAGGAATTGCTTTAATCGGCCCAATTCCCATAATGCGAGGCTCAACGCCTGCAGCGGCATAGTTAACCATACGCGCAATAGGTTCAATATTTAATTCTTTGACCATTTCTTCTGACATCACCATCACAAAAGCAGCCCCATCACTCATTTGGGATGAGTTTCCAGCTGTTACGGATCCATCAGCGGCAAATACAGGTCTCAATTTGGCCAGTGCCTCAATGGAAGTTCCCTTACGGGGTCCTTCATCTTGGGTTACTGTATAGGATTTGCTTTCTCTTTTGCCTTTCTCATTGACAAATACTTCATCTACGGTGATGGGTACAATTTGATCGGCAAATTTGCCCTCTTCGATCGCTTTTAACGCTTTCATATGGGAATGATAGGCAAATTCATCTTGATCCGCACGAGAAACGTTGTACTGATTGGCAACAGCCTCTGCAGTCAGTCCCATGCCCCAGTAATAATCTTCGTGTCCTGCTTTGGCAACGCCGTAATCGGGAGTAGGTTTATATCCGCCCATGGGAATATAACTCATGCTTTCCGCACCACCAGCGATGATGCAATCCGCCATACCGGCTTGAATCTTAGCCACCGCCATTCCGATGGTTTCAATTCCAGAAGCACAATAGCGATTAACTGTTACCCCGGGAACGTCGTCCACTTTTAATCCCATGAGGGAGATTAAGCGCCCCATGTTTAAGCCTTGTTCGGCTTCGGGCATTGCATTTCCTACCATGACATCGTCAATGCGCGTTTTGTCGAATTCGGGAAGTGCTTGCATTAAATATTCGATCGTCTCTGCTGCGAGCTCATCGGGTCTTTTAAAGCGAAAGACACCGCGAGGAGCTTTTCCAACAGCTGTTCTGTATCCTTTTACTATATAGGCAGTTTTCATGTTTTTGTAATTTGTGGGTTAGTTAGTTTCTCAAAGGTTTACCTGTTTTTAGCATATATTGAATACGCTCTAAGGTTTTGCGTTCTCCACATAGGGATAAGAAAGCTTCTCGTTCTAGATCAAGTAGGTATTGTTCTGATACTAGTGTAGCTTCAGACAGATCTCCACCCGCCATCACATACGCCAGTTTATTGGCAATTTTGTGATCGTGTTCCGAGATGTACTTTCCAGCCATCATACTGTCTGTTCCAACGTAGAACATTCCCAAAGCTTGACGACCTAACACTTTGATGTCTTTGCGTTTAACAGGTTGTGTATACCCTGCTTGTGCTAGGACTAAAGCTTCGCGTTTTGCTTGTGCCAGTTGTAAATCCTTGTTGACAACTACTACGTCTTTTCCGCGTTGAAGAATATTTAAATCAAAGGCTTCTTCTGCTGAAGTAGCTACTTTTGCCATTCCAATAGTCAAGAAATGTTCTTGTAGGGTATTGAGTTCTACGTCGTTTTTGCGGTATAAATCAGCCGCTCTAACGGTCATTTCTTTCGAACCACCTCCGCCAGGGATTAATCCTACACCAAATTCTACTAAACCAATATAGGTTTCTGCTGCTGCTACAACCTTATCTGCGTGCAAGCTCAACTCACATCCACCGCCAAAAGTCATACCGTGTGGAGCTGCTACGACAGGAATAGCCGAATAGCGCATTTTCATCATGGTATCTTGGAACATCTTAATTGCAATATTCAATTCGTCCCAATCTTGTTCTGCGGCCATCATAAAAATCATCATCAAGTTGGCTCCAACAGAGAAGTTAGATCCTTGATTTCCTACAACTAATCCTTCAAAGTCTTGTTCTGCAATTTCAACTGCTTTATTTAGCCCAGCTAAAACCCCTCCACCGATGGTATTCATTTTTGAATGGAATTCTAAGTTTACAATTCCATCGCCTAAATCGAGTAGGGTAGCCTCGCTATTGCCCCATACTTTATTTGTTGTGCGAATATTGTTTAAGATAATAAAGGCATCTTGTCCTGGAATAGGTTCAAATGCTTTAGTTTCTTGGTTAAAGAACAGCTTTTTGCCATGTTCTATTTTATAGAAACTCGTTGCACCTGTAGCAGCAAGGTCTTTGACCCAAGGTGCTACTTCATACCCTTCTTTTTCAACTAAGTCAATTCCCTTTTGGATGCCCAATACATCCCAAGTTTCAAATGGACCGTATTTCCAAGCATAACCCGTACGCATGGCATCGTCTATAGAGAATAGAGTATCCGTAATTTCGGGCACACGTTGAGAAACATACGCAAATAAAGAAGCAAAATGCTTGCGAATTAAAGCCCCTGCTTTTCCTTGATCGGCAAGTAGTACCGACCATTTAGCTTTTGTTCCACCTGCTTGATTGGCTGTTTCGATCGCTTCAATTTTAGCGCGTTCTAATGGTCGATAAGTTAATGTGTTTAAATCTAGGGCAAAACGGTTGGTTTTACCTTCTTTATCCACTTCTTTGTAGTAGAATCCTTTGCGTGTTTTATCGCCTAAGAATTTATTCTCTAGTAAGAAATTTAAAGCGCTGTTGTCTTTAATGCCCTGAATCATCGCATCAGCAGGACAGTTTTGTTTTAGTCCCATTGTTACGTTAACAGCGGTATCCAATCCAACTAAATCTCCTAGTTTGAAGGTTCCCGTTTTTGGACGACCTAAGAAAGATCCCGTTAGCGTATCGGCTTCTTCAATTGTTAGACCAATTTCCTGCGCTAATTGCATCACCATCGCCATGGAATACACGCCAATTCTATTTCCAATAAAACCAGGAGTATCCTTACATAAAACAGGGGTTTTACCTAAGTACAAACGGGCATAGTCTTGGAAAAAGGAAAGTACTTCTGGAGCCGTTTGTGGACCAGGAATAATTTCAAATAAAGGTAAGTAACGCGGTGGATTAAAGAAGTGGGTCCCGCAGAAGTGTTGTTGGAAATCTTCCGAACGTCCTTCTACAAGTAATTTCATGGGAATTCCAGATGTATTGGAAGTAATTAAAGTGCCAGGTTTTCTGTGTTTTTCGATGTTTTCAAAAACGGATTTCTTGATGTCTAATCGTTCAATGACAACTTCGATAATCCAATCCACATCCTTGATCTTCGCTAAATCATCCTCGAGGTTTCCTACTGTTATACGGCTGGCAAAGCGCGGCGTATAAATAGGAGCAGGTTTTGATTTTAGTGCGTTTGTTAAATGGGTCTGTGCAATTTTATTGCGAATCGCACGATCATCTAAGGTCAAGCCTTTTTTCTCTTCCTCTGGAGTTAAAGCATTGGGAACAATATCCATTAACAATACCTCAACACCAATATTGGCAAAATGACATGCAATAGCTGATCCCATAACGCCTGAACCAATTACAGCCACTTTTTTAATTCTTCTTTTCATATGTTTATATAATTCCTATGGTTAATACTTGTTTTTAGTTGTTGGTACCGATTACTTCTTAGAATCAAAAATAGCCTTGTCGGCAATAAGTTGATTGATGGTTTCTGTAACCGTAATAAAATTGTCGATTTGCTCTTCCGTTAGGTATTTGCGTATCGTTTCATTGAAGCGCTTGACTTTTTCCTTAGAAAGTTCCCTTTTTTCAAAACCTAAGGGCGTAAGCTTAATAATCACCCCTCGACCATCATGAGGATTCTTTTCTCTGGTGATTAATCCTTTTTCCTCCATTTTTTTGAGCGTGCGAGTCAAACTCGTCGCTTCCATCCCCATACTAGGACCTAATAGAGTAGAAGGGGTACCTTGTTTATCAATACTCAAAAGCGCAAAAGCCAATGACATAGTAGCATCGTATTTTGCCGCTTCCTCATTGTACATTCTTGCTACAGCTTGCCAAGTCGCTCTTAAAGTATAGTCAATTGTTTTGTCCTTCATTTCAAGTTGGTTAAACTCAAATATAGTAAAAAATCATATGCACGCATACTATTTGATGAAAAAAGTTATTTAAAGCAACGGTTTTCCTTGCGCATTAGCGGTTAGATCAAGGTTAACTCCCTCTAAGTTAGCGAATTATTTTTAAGTAACGCTTTCGGTAGCCTATGAAAATTTTACAACAGCTACCTAAAAGCCTCCTCATTTGTTGAAAAGTGGGGATAAAAAATTTGAAAAAGAAAGGGATTGGCGTTATAAAGAGTATCTTTGAACACTCAGTTTTGATCAAGTTGTAGAACAAATAAATTATAATTTTTTTAGCATGAATCCAAATCAATTTTCTTTTATACGCACATCAAAAACGTATTTACCCCAATACGATGTACTATTAGAAAAAGTTTATGCTTATAGTATTTGGCCGGAGTTTATTGTACAGGATCAGGTCAACCTGACCTATTGGGAAGAGCTGTATGTAGAGTTTCCCTTGTATCAGTTTTTCATGATGGACGGACAAGAAGTGGTGGGAAATGGCAATTGCGTTCCATTGAGCCTAACACCAGAAGAATTAGCCCAATTGCCTGATGAAGGTTGGGATTGGGCCTTAGAACGCGCTTTTCTCGATAAAAAAGCGGGTAAAAAGCCCAATACGTTATGTGCCTTGCAAATTGGAGTGAATCCTGCCTATCAAGGACAGGGGGTAAGTCCTTTGTTGGTGCGTTTTATGAAGGCATTAGCCAAGGAACAGCAGATGGGCGATTTTATACTGCCGATTCGCCCGACGGTAAAGCACCGTTATCCCCTTCAAACTATGGAGGAATATATCACCTGGAAAAATGAGAAGGGACAGGCTTTTGATCCTTGGATTCGCACCCATGAAAAAAATGGAGCGAAGATCATTAAGGTGTGTTCCAAAGCCATGTATGTTGAAGGCAGTGTAGGGGAATGGGAGCAATGGACCAATCGATCCTTTCAAACTTCGGGACGCTATGTCATTGACTTTGCTTTAAATCCTATCGAAATAGACCTTGACAATAATAAAGGCGTATACGTAGAGCCCAATGTTTGGATGCAGTATACCCTCAGTGAATAAGAGAAAAGACTTCCCTACAAGGGGGAGTCTTTTTTTTTGCCCTATAAGAGGAGGTTGTTGCTGAATAGCTGTAGTAAACGATAAGCTATCCCTTATATCTTGGCAGTTTAATGGGGATTTTGTCCTCATTTTTGTCCGTATTCCTGTATTTTTTTGTACTTTTGTTCACATGAAACGAATTCTTCCTTTCTTTTTTGTTTCTTTTTTATTGGCTTGTTCCCAAGAGGCCAAACAATTGCCGTATTTAGGTCATCCTACAGCAGAAACGTTAGCCTCGGGAGAAACGATAGAAAGACCCTATGAGATTCCCGATTTTGCTTTGCTCAATCAGGATAGTCTTGTGGTTAACAACAAAACCTTAGCGGGGAAGATTTACATTGCGGATTTCATCTTCTTACAATGTCCGACGATTTGTCCCAAGATGAATGTCGAGATGAAAAGAGTATACGATGCCTTTCACGAGAATGAAAATGTCGTATTTGTTTCCCATACGATTGATCCCAAGCATGATTCCATTCCCGTACTAAAAGCGTATAGCGAATCTTTGGGTGTGGATGCGGCAAAATGGCATTTCTTATATGGAGATGAAAGCGACATACACCAGTTGGCCCAAGGCTACTTTATGCAAGCCTATCAAGAGTCTGCTGCACCAGGTGGTTATGCACATAGTGGTGGTTTTCTGTTGATTGATGCAGACCAACACATTCGCGGGGTATATGATGGAACAAGTACAGCAGACGTCAATCGCCTGATGGAAGAAATTCCCCTTTTGTTAAATGAAAAGATAAAATAAATGAAAAAGCGTATTTTACTACTCTTACTGCTTTCTTTTATCTACCAAAACACCTCGAGTTTTTGGATTCTCGCTTCGTTTTACCTCAATCAAAAATTCATTGTTGAAAATATATGTATCAACCGCTTTGATTTGATTCCCATGTGTTATGGAAGTTGTTACCTTCAAAGTGAGTTGTCGGAAGATTCGGATAAAAAGATGGAACTTCCCCTTTTAAAAACCAAGGAAATACAACCGTTATTTGCGCAAGCGCTGATTTACAATCCCTATGAGGCTCACCTTATTCCTGTGGATGTAGAGCAGTATTCGACAGAAGTCGAGACTTTTATTCCTCCTCATTTTATTTGCGCCGTGTTTCAACCTCCTGAATGGGTATAATACCTAAACAGCTGTCATTGTTGTTAGTCGAGTCTTTTGCGCTGTGATTTTACGCTTGTAAAATAGCCGTATCGGACTGTCTAACGCTAGACTAATTCAAGGAAGTTGAACCATTTAATTCTAAAACTATGCAAGCGAATAAAGTACCCGTTTGCACGATTGGTTTATTCAATGCTTTAAACGATCTCTGGATGGGATCTATGGAAGGATTGCTCAAAAAGTACCCAACACTAGCCTTGCCGCATAGCAATGCGTTCTACCTGATTCTGTGTATCGAAAAAGGGGAGGGCACACTTGTGATTGATCAAGATCGCATGCGTATTCGCCCAGGTCAAGTACTGCTGATTAAACCAAATTGCATCAATACCATTGCGCTAAATGAAGAAGCGAGCGGAACCGTTATTGCGTTTACTGCTGATTTCTTCTCCTTGCGTTACAATACCAATGTATTACACCAATTTTCGTATTTTACAGAAGTGAATCACGCAGTATTCTCGCTGTCTGAAGAAAAGGGAAAGAAGTTGTCCTTTTTGTTGTGGCAGATGATGGAGGAATTTCAGAGTAAGAAGAAAGCCTCCCAGAAAATTTTGCGCTCGTATTTGAATATTCTGCTGATTGAATTTGATCGGCTCTATGTGCCACAACACACCGTTAAAGTACACAATGCGGTCAACGACAAAATACAGCGCTATCAAACCTTGATTGAACAACATTTTAAAACCCATAAGATGCCCTCTGATTATGCTGAAATGTTGAACATCAGCACGAATTATTTGAACAAGATTTGCCGAACCATCTTGGGGCATACCTCGGGCAATCTAATTAAGCGTCACATTATTCTCGAAGCGAAGCGCTTGTTGAGCTATACCACCAATTCCATTGGTGAAATAGCGGATGAGTTGGGGTTTGAACACGCCTCCTATTTCGTTACCATGTTCAAAAAAGCCACCACCCAAACTCCGGAGCAGTTTAGAAAAAGTCAATGGACAGCCTAAACAGTTTTGGCGTAGATAAGTTAAAAAAGACGAGCTAAAAAAGATAAGATAGCAGAAGTTTGTTAAGAAAGCTTATGGGATTTAGGGCAAATTAGCGCGAAAAATACTTTCGTTTTGTTAAATGTATCACGGAATTATTTCGAAATGAGTACCTTTAATTTTTATAAAGTAAAAAGATATGATGCTAAAGCGATTGCTTTTGTTTTTTTGTTTGTTCATGGGGTCGCTTGCTGTGCAAGCACAAAATCCTTTGGGACAGATGATAGAAGGTTTTAAAGAAGATTACAATACGAGTAATTACGACAATTTCTACCATCGTTTTTCAGAGTCACTCCAAAGTAAAGTGCCCTTTAATGCAGTAGAAGCCTTTTTTGATGAAATGAAGCAAAACTTAGGATCAATTGTCAAGATTGAATACTATGGTGTGAACGACGATCAGACCCCTTTGTTTAAAACACAGTTTGAAAAGGATACTGCCATTGTCAATTTTGCTTTTGATGAGGAAGCCAATATTGTAGGATTTCGCATCTTGGACTACGTCAATCAGGAAGATTTACGCGAAGAGTTAATCGGCAAATCACGAGAAGATATTATTCGAGAAAATGCGGCATTTTTACCGGTGGAAGGACAAATAGCTGTGGCGATTATCAAGAACGACCAAGTTTTCTACTATGGCATTAAAAAGCGAGGGAAAAACCTAATGGAGGTAGAGAATAAAAAAAGCGTATTTGCTTTAGGGACATTCACCTCTATTTTTACGAACACTCTTTTAGCCCAAGCTGCGGTAGACAAAAAGCTGAAATTATGGGAGGATATTAATGCCTATTACCCAAAGCCTTTTAAAGATACCTTGTCTTTCTCTTTTACTTCTTTGGCTAATGGAAGTGCATTATTGCCTTTCTTTCCAAAAATCACCCTTGTTCCCGAGGATATGGGGACACAAAAGAAAAGCAAGAAAGATCAAGCAATGGCCATTGGTAATGCGTCTATTGCCAACTATTTAGCAGAAGAACTTGTTTTGGATACCCTCAATACACGTGGGCGTTTTTCTATTTTTGGCATTAGCGTGTTAGGCGATGCTTTAGCTCGGGTGTATGAGAAGCCCTATGCTTCTTTATTTCAAACGCAGATCGTAGACAAGTACAACTTAACCTCGACCTATTTAATCAAACCCAAGCGATTGAGTGTAATCGAATCCATTGGTAAGGTTGATTTGGGCTTGGACAAGAAAGCCAACTACTTTGATATATTTTTGCCCTCAACCCAAGGGTACTCCACAGTAGAAGATTTGGCCCACTATGTACAGCTGTACTTTACACCCAACCACCCCGAATTGGCCCTGATGCAAAAACCAACAGGTATGATCACCCAAGACGATTGGATTAGCTTGGGATGGCGTTTAAACTTTTTTGGCGCCAATGCATCCCTTTATTTTCACAGGGGAATGGATGTGGCTTATTCCAATTTTGTCAGCTTTAGCCCAGAGCGAAAAGAAGGGATAATTGTGCTGACCAATAGTTCAGAAGACGAGGTCGTACAACTGATAGAGAATTTGAGCTTTCAATTGTGGTCCAAACTCGTGTTGGAAGACAAAGAAGTAGCGATAGAATAGAACAAAAGCTGATTTTAAAAAAATCAGCTTTTTTTATGCACTAAAGTAGGGACACTATTCGAGTTTTTTGCGTGCGTATGGCATAACCCGATGGCGTGAATTTGCCATCCGCACCATCGGACAACGCGCTTTGTTTTTACATGAATTTAGACAAAAAAGAAGTCTTTGGTTTCTTGCAGTAAAACGGAAAAGGCTTGGGTTTTGTTCGGGTTTTGTTTGGGTTTTGTTCGGTAAATGGGGGGTAATCCCTCGTAAATACGCATGTTTACCGAAGAAACCCCAAACAAAACTAAAACTAAATAAAATAAACAGCTGAATAACAGTTGTTTGTCTTTTTTATAGGGAGACAAATAAAGCCATTTGAGCTTTCTTTTGCTATATATGGAAAGGGGGTATTGCAGGTTTATTTCGACTGATGTAGGTTTGTAGTGTATCCGATCGCGCGGCAATCCGTGCGTTAGATGTAAATTATATTCATCAAAATCCGATAAAAGAAAAAATTGTTTCAAATGCAGAAGATTATTATTTCAGTTCGGCTCGTAATTATGCAGGTTTAGCGTATGAGATCGAAGTTGAGGTGTTGTTTATGGGAAAGATGAAGGCACGGATTGCAAATCCGCGCCATCGGAACGGATTGCCGCTCCATCGGAATAAGTGTAGACAGCACCATGCTTTTTTTCAAACAAAATAAGAAAGACTAAAAAAAAATCAAGCGGATATTTTTTAAAAAATATCCGCTTGATTGTATGTAATACTTATGCTTTAGGCGAAGAGGGTTTGTTAGCCTTTCTAGGTCTTCGGCGACCATATGATTTATTTACTATTTTACCTCTTCTTGTTTTTAAATCTCCTTTTCCCATAATAAAAAATTAAAGTTTAACATTCGATTTCCCAAGATACGAATATTAACGCTAAGAATAAATTTTTTGCAGATAAAATTGTAAGAATCAGCTCTTTTAGCGGTTGAGAAAAGAAGAGGTCACAGGGGGATTTCGCTCTAGTTGAGGTAAAAGCATCAGCTGTAAAAACGCAATTCTTTCTCCTGTGTAAATGTTGTGTAAATTAGTTTGTAGAGTTGCTATTTAAGCCTTATTTTAGTGCCCTTTAAAACCAATTATGAAACATATAGATTATAACCGAAAAGACCTATCAGATCAAACGTTACTTGATTTGTATAAAAGGCTATTGAAACCAAGAATGATTGAAGAGAAGATGCTTATTTTAATCCGTCAAGGAAAAGTGTCGAAATGGTTTTCTGGAATTGGGCAAGAAGCAATATCGGTGGGTATTGTAGCTGCTTTAGATCGCGATGAATATGTGTTGCCTATGCACCGTAATTTAAGTGTTTTCACGTCTAGAGATATTCCGTTGTACCGTTTGTTCTCTCAGTGGCAAGGTAAGGGAAATGGTTTTACAAAAGGTAGAGATCGCTCTTTCCACTTCGGGACACAAGAGTTTAATATTGTAGGGATGATTTCGCATTTAGGTCCACAATTAGGTGTGGCAGACGGAATCGCTTTAGCACATAAATTACGCGAGCAAAAGAAAATCACGGCTGTATTTACTGGAGAAGGAGCTACTTCAGAAGGAGATTTCCACGAAGCATTAAACGTAGCTTCTGTATGGGAACTTCCTGTGTTATTCGTGATCGAGAATAACGGCTATGGTTTATCTACACCAACGAATGAGCAATACCGTTGTAAGAATTTAGCGGATCGCGGCATTGGATATGGAATGGAAAGCCATATTATCGACGGAAATGACATCTTGGAGGTGTATACGAAAATCGATGCATTAGCGAAATCGATGCGTGAAAACCCACGTCCAATTCTTGTTGAGTTCTTGACTTTTAGAAGACGAGGACACGAAGAGGCGAGTGGTACAAAATACGTTCCACAAGAATTAATGGATGAGTGGGAGAAAAAAGATCCAGTTGAAAATTACCGCGCTTACCTGAAAGAAATCGGTGTGCTTACAGATGCAATAGACGAAGAAATCAGAGCGGCATTCAAAAAGGAAATTGACACGGATTGGAAGCGCACACAAGAAGAGGAAGTAATTGAAGCTAGCTACGAAACAGAGCTAAACGATATGTATGCTCCTTTTACCTACGAACACGTAGAACAAGGAACAGAAACAAAAAATATACGCTTAATTGACGCCATATCAGAAGGGTTGAAGCAATCCTTTGAAAAACACCCAGAGCTAATCATTATGGGACAAGATATTGCAGAATACGGAGGTGCTTTTAAAGTAACGGATGGTTTCGTTGAACAATTTGGTAAAGGGCGCATCCGCAATACACCAATTTGTGAGAGTTCAATCGTTTCTGCTGCCATGGGATATTCGATCAATGGTGGAAAAGCAATTATGGAAATGCAGTTTGCTGATTTCGTATCAACAGGATTTAACCCGATTGTCAACTATTTGGCTAAAGTACACTACCGTTGGAATGAAAAAGCGGATGTAGTGGTGCGTATGCCATGTGGTGGGGGTACACAAGCAGGACCGTTCCACTCGCAAACCAATGAAGCTTGGTTTACAAAAACACCAGGATTAAAAGTAGTTTATCCAGCGTTCCCAGTGGATGCTAAAGGATTGATGAATACCGCTATTAACGATCCAAACCCAGTTATTTTCTTTGAACACAAACAGTTGTACCGCAGTATTTACCAAGAGGTGCCAAGCAACTACTACACCATTCCTTTTGGTCAAGCAGCTTTGATCAAAGAAGGAGCAGATGTAACGGTTATCTCTTTTGGTGCAGGAGTACATTGGGCAATGGAAACGTTAGAAAAACACCCGGAGATTCAAGCGGATTTAATTGACTTGCGTACGTTGCAACCTTTAGATGAAGAAACTATCTTCAAATCGGTGAAGAAAACAAATAAAGTTATAATTTTGCAAGAAGACACCATGTTTGGAGGTATTGCAAGTGATATATCAGCGATGATTATGGAAAACTGCTTCGAATACTTAGATGCTCCCGTAAAACGAGTAGCGAGTATTGAAACAGCTATCCCATTTGTGAAAGCTTTAGAGGATCAATATTTACCAAAAGGTAGATTTGAGGCCGCGCTTTTAGATCTATTAGCGTACTAAATAGAAAGAACTACACAACAGAAATATATGAGTAACACAATCACACAGACTAATTTTAAATTTCCAAACCAAAAAAGCGTGTATCACGGAAAAGTGAGAGAAGTTTACACCATTGCCGATCAGGTTTTAGTTATGGTTGCAACGGATCGCTTATCTGCTTTTGACGTGATTATGCCTAAGGGGATTCCGTATAAAGGACAAATACTGAATCAAATTGCTACGCGTTTCATGCAGATGACGGAAGATATTGTTCCCAACTGGTTAATTGCGAGTCCTGATCCCAATGTTGCCGTAGGGCACATTTGTGAGCCATTCAAAGTGGAGATGGTGATTCGCGGGTATTTAGCTGGACATGCTGCTAGAGAATACAAAGCGGGAAAACGAGTATTGTGTGGTGTTACCTTGCCTGAAGGGTTGAATGAAAACGACGCCTTGCCACAACCGATTATTACGCCTTCTACAAAAGAAGCGCTCGGGTTGCACGATGAGGATATCTCGAGAGAGGATATCTTAGCTCGAGGCATTGTGTCAGAAGCGGATTACCTTGTTCTAGAGCAATACACAAGAGCTTTGTATCAAAGAGGAAGTGAGATTGCTGCACAACGAGGCTTGATCTTGGTGGATACCAAATACGAGTTTGGAAAAACCAAAGAGGGGAAGATCGTCTTAATTGACGAAATTCACACGCCAGATTCTTCGCGTTACTTTTATGCCGAAGGGTATGCAGCACGTCAAGCAAAAGGGGAAGCCCAAAAGCAACTGTCAAAAGAATTTGTGCGTCAATGGCTAATTGGCAACGGCTTTCAAGGCAAAGAGGGACAACAAGTACCCGAAATGTCAGACGAGTATATTCAAACGATTTCAGCGCGTTATATTGAGTTGTACGAACATATCTTAGGCGAACCTTTCGTAAAAGCGGATGTCCAAGATATAAACCAGCGAATAGAAACAAATGTATTGGCTTTTTTAGCTACTATTTAAAAAGTGAATTCACATGATGTTATTAGATAATTTAAAGTGGCGTTATGCTACAAAGCGCTATAATAGCGCTGTAAAGCTAGAAGATGAAAAGGTAATGCAAATTGTCGAGGCAGCTCGTTTAGCACCTACATCTTCAGGATTACAACCTTTTGAGATGATTTTAATCAAAAATCAAGAGGTAAAAGAACAATTGTTTCCCCTTGTCATGAACCAAATGCAAATCAAAGAATGCTCGCATGTTTTGGTATTTGCAGCTTGGGATGAATACACAGATCAACGTTTGGATGCGGTATTCGACAATATGGAAGCGGTTAGAGCCTTGCCAAAAGGCGAGATGAATGATTTTAAAAATAGCATTAAAGCTAATTTTGCCAATCAAACGTCAGAGCAACAATTTCAACATGCAGCCAGACAAGCGTATATTGCTTTTGGAATGGCTATTGCTGCTGCAGCAGAATTGAAAATTGACGCTTCTCCTATGGAGGGTTTTTACAATGATCAATTGGATGCCTTTTTAGGACTAGACAAAAAAGGATTAAAAAGTGTGACCATTTTGGCACTAGGAGAAAGAGATCACGAAAATGATTGGCTTATGCCGATGAAAAAAGTGAGATTCCCGTTAGCCTCAATGTTAACTGTTATAGAATAAATTAAAAAAAGCCTTTGTTTGAATAAACAAAGGCTTTTTTACTTTTGTTGTATTGAGGATTTATTAATCAAAAGCTTTTTTTTAAGATATGATTTTTAAATTCGTACTTTTTTTTCTCTTTTTGTATGGAAAAAACAAAATAATAGTGTGCTAATTCACAATATTCCTGCAGTTTAAATTAGCTTTTTTGTTTGGATTATTTTATATTCGTATCCTGTAAAATATTAGGTTACGCGATGAGTCAAAATAAAAAAAATACAGCACTTTCTTTTGAAGATTTTAAGAAAGAAGTTATTCAAGATTACACAATTGCAAAGATCAGTAGAGAATGTAGTTTACTAGGTCGTCGTGAAGTGTTAACAGGAAAAGCTAAATTTGGGATATTTGGAGATGGAAAGGAAGTACCACAATTAGCGATGGCTAAGGCTTTTCAAAATGGAGACTTTAGATCAGGGTATTACCGCGATCAAACGTTCATGATGGCAATTGGTCAGTTAAATATCCAGCAATTTTTCGCTGGTTTATTCGGTGATGCAAATATTGAAAATGATCCGATGTCTGGTGGACGTCAGATGGGTGGGCATTTTGCTACCCATAGTTTGGACGAAAATGGAAACTGGAAGAAATTAACTGAACAAAAAAATTCAAGTGGAGATATCTCTCCAACGGCAGGGCAAATGCCTCGTTTACTTGGGCTTGCGCAAGCGTCAAAATACTATAGAGCGATCCCTGAAGCAGATAAAGACCAACAATTTTCGATCAGTGGAAATGAGGTAGCTTGGGGAACAATTGGAAATGCTTCTACTTCAGAAGGATTGTTTTTTGAAACAATTAATGCGGCAGGTGTACTACAAGTGCCAATGGTTATGAGTGTTTGGGATGATCAATATGGAATCTCGGTACACGCCAAATACCAAACAACAAAAGAAAATATCTCTGAAATATTAAAAGGGTTTCAACGCGATGAGCACGGAAATGGCTATGAAATTTTACGCGTAAAAGGATGGGATTATCCTGCTTTAGTTGAAGCGTATGCAAAAGCAGCTCAAATCGCTAGAGAAGAGCATGTACCTGTTTTAATTCACGTACAAGAATTGACACAGCCCCAAGGGCACTCAACGTCGGGATCTCACGAACGCTATAAGAGTAAAGAGCGCTTAGCTTGGGAAGCAGAACAAGATTGTATCTTGCAAATGAGAAATTGGATGATTGAAGCCAATATCGCTACTGCAGAAGAGCTAGATGCGTTAGATAAAGACTTGAAAAAACAAGTCCTTGACGGTAAAAAAGAGGCTTGGAAAAAATACCTTGATCCCATTATTGCAGAAAGAGACGAGTTGGTTGCTGTTTTACAACAGGTGGCTGCTCAAAGTCCGAATAAAGTATTTGTTGAAAAACATATCGCTGATTTACAAGGGTTAAAAGAACCTATTCGCCGTGATGTACTGGTGGCTGCTCGCAAAGTATTGCGTTTGCTTATTCAAGAAAGCAGCAAAGCGTTAGTGGTGCAATTCATTGAGAAATACTACGAAAACGTACAACCGAAATATAGCTCACACTTATATTCAACTTCCAAAGATAAAGCCCAATATGTTGAGGCAGTAGCGCCAACCTATGATGCTGATGCAGAAGAAGTGGATGCACGTGTGATCCTACGCGATAACTTCGATTATATCTTAGCGAACCACAAAAATGTAACAGTTTTTGGAGAAGATTCAGGTAATATCGGAGACGTAAACCAAGGATTAGAAGGATTACAAGAGAAACACGGTGAAGCGCGTGTGACAGATACAGGGATTCGCGAGGCAACGATCTTAGGTCAAGGAATCGGTATGGCGATGCGTGGATTACGTCCGATTGCTGAAATTCAATATTTAGATTATTTATTGTACGCTATTCAAATCATGAGTGATGATTTAGCTACGTTGCAGTATCGTACGGTAGGGCGCCAAAAAGCACCTTTAATCGTTCGTACCCGTGGCCACCGTTTGGAGGGGATCTGGCATTCAGGTTCGCCCATGGGGATGATCATCAACGCGATTCGAGGCATGCATGTGTTAGTACCACGTGATATGACAAAAGCAGCTGGGTTCTACAATACGCTATTAGAAAGTGATGAGCCAGCCTTGTTAATTGAGTGTTTGAACGGCTATCGCTTGAAAGAGAAGAGGCCAAACAATATTGGTGCGTTCAAAACGCCAATTGGAGTAGTAGAAACAATCAAAGAAGGAAGTGACTTAACGATTGTGTCTTATGGATCAACGTTGCGCATTATCGAACAAGCGGCAAAAGAATTGATGGAAATTGGCATTGACGTTGAAATTATCGATGCGCAATCCCTATTGCCATTCGATTTAAACCACGATGTGGTGAAGAGTTTGGCTAAGACCAATCGCTTGTTGGTGGTGGATGAAGATGTACCAGGAGGAGCGTCTGCATACCTGTTGCAACAAATTATTGAGGTACAAAAAGGATACCGTCATTTAGATAGCGATCCACAAACCTTAACATCCAAAGAGCATAGACCAGCCTACAGTACAGATGGGGATTACTTTAGTAAACCATCAACAGAAGATGTATACGAAAAAGTTTATGATATTATGCATGAAGTAAATCCTGTAAAATTTCCTAAACTGTATTAATAATAGTGTAAAAACCTCTCATTATGAGGGGTTTTTATTTATTTGATAATTTTATCTGATAAATTGTGTGTGTTGAAACTATTTTTTTAATTTGTATATTATTAGATTATAGTTGTTTTTGAAAAAAGAGGAGTAGAAAATAATCCATAAATGGAGAAATTCTCTCTAATTTATTATGAAAGCATACAAAATATGAGTAATTTTGCATTTGTTTTTTTAAACATAGTTATATTATGGTAAATGATTTATTTGACAGAATACAGAAGAATAAAGGACCATTAGGAAAATGGGCGTCACAAGCTGAAGGATATTATGTTTTTCCTAAACTTGAGGGACCTTTATCAAATCGTATGATGTTTCATGGAAAAGAAGTAATCAATTGGAGTATCAATGATTACTTAGGGTTGTCAAATCATCCAGAAGTAAGAAAAGTAGATGCTGAAGCAGCTGAAGCATATGGTGCGGCTTACCCAATGGGAGCTCGTATGATGTCTGGGCATACTTCAGTGCATGAACAGCTTCAAGATGAGTTAGCTGCTTTTGTACAAAAAGAAGCTGCTTATTTATTAAACTTCGGTTACCAAGGGATGGTGTCTATTATTGATGCATTAGTAACAAAGAATGACGTCATTGTTTACGATGTTGATTCACATGCATGTATTATTGATGGAGTTCGCTTGCATATGGGAAAACGCTTTACCTACAAGCACAATGATATCGAAAGTTTCGAAAAGAACTTAGAACGTGCAACTAAAATGGCTGAAACAACAGGTGGAGGTATTTTAGTGATCACAGAAGGAGTCTTCGGAATGCGTGGACAACAAGGAAAGTTAAAAGAAATCGTTGCTTTAAAAGAAAAATATAACTTTAGATTGCTAGTTGACGATGCACATGGTTTTGGAACGTTAGGTGCAACTGGAGCTGGAGCTGGAGAAGAGCAAGGATGTCAAGATGGAATTGACGTGTATTTCTCTACTTTTGCTAAGTCAATGGCTAGTATCGGAGCATTCGTTGCTGCAGATAAAGATATTATTGATTATTTAAAATACAATTTACGCTCTCAAATGTTTGCTAAATCATTGCCAATGATTTTCACACTAGGAGCATTAAAGCGTTTAGAATTATTGCGTACACAGCCTTCTTTAAAAGCAAAATTATGGGAGAATGTAGATGCACTTCAAAACGGATTAAAAGAGAGAGGATTTAACATTGGAGATACCAATACTTGTGTTACACCTGTTTACCTAGAAGGAAGTATTCCAGAAGCGATGGTGATGGTGAACGATTTACGTGAGAACTACAATATTTTCTTGTCGATCGTAGTATATCCTGTTATCCCTAAGGGAATTATCTTATTGAGAATGATTCCTACAGCTACACATACGATGGAAGATATCCAAGAAACTTTAGCGGCTTATGAAGCAATTCGCGAAAAGTTAGAAAATGGAACGTACAAGCGTATTGCTGCTGAAACTACAGTAGATGTATCCAATGCATAAAGAAATAAAAACTCGAAACTTTTAGTTTCGAGTTTTTTTTATTTTAAAACGGAAATTGTTTGAGCGTTTTTGAATCCCCTTACTCCATCTTTCTAAGCAGTAATTCTATCTCCTTAATCTTTCCAATCCAATAATCAATTCCCTCTTGGTTCGTGATTACTTCTTTTTTTCGATTGGATTTAACGACGGATAGCTTCTGCCAATTGCGCTGTTCATCTTTGTGAATGTCTTGTTTTGTTTCGGGTTCGATACGAGAGCGCCAAAATGTAAGCTCTTTTTCGTACTGTTGAATGATTTCTTGAAAATAGAGGAGTAGGGCTGTTTTGTCTTTCGGAATATACCCTGGACCGGTACAACCGCAAGAATGCCACGTAATCCCCACTTCATATAAATCTTTAATGTGCTGCCAAGCTTTGTTGTTTCCTTTCTTGGGCGCTTCAAAATCTTTTCCCATATTGGCCATTAGACTACCACATTGGGGGCATTTGGCATCCGACTCCACATTAGCGCCGCCCTTAATATCATGCCATAAACGCCTTTTAAACGTTTTTTGACAATCAAAACAAACATAATGGGGTTTGTAAGTGGTCATTCCATATCTACACATAGCTTCTTTTTTTAGTCTGAGTCAAAGATACAAAAACAATCAAATCTCTTTTTTCTATATAAAATAGAGTGATTTTTTTTATATTCCTGTTATTTTTAAATTATTTTAATATATTTTAAACAATATATCATGTATTTAGATAAAAGATATGGTTGAAATGTGATTTAAAAATAATTATCCTTATATTTGTTAACAGTTTTGATTAAAATTTAATTAAAATTAAAAAAGACGGAATGCATATACGTTTTATTTGCATTAGGGCGTTATAGCTAAAAAGAAAGGGATGAAAAGGAAAAATTACAGCTGGATTTTAGGCTTGAGTTTCTTACTTGTACAATGTACAGGAGAGAAGAAGGAAGTCGTCAAAACAGATACAGTAGAACAAACGGAGCATATCAAATTATACAAGGTGACGAATGTACCCTTTGTTGTCAATAAGAATTACGTATTAAAAAGTAGCGAACAAAATCACGGCGTTCAACATGTGAAGATTACAAGTAAAGCACATTTTGATCGTGTATTTGATCAGAAAGACAAACAGCAAGTAGGAGAAGAAGTTGACTTTTCAAAGTCGTTTGTGTTGGCTTTGGTGGGACTTCCAAGTAAACTAGAAACCTCTTTTTCAATCAATAGTTTGAAAGAAAAGGATGATTTTATTGAATTAACCTATTGCGTAGAAGAAGAAGAACAAGAATTAGCACAGGCTGTATATCCCTATGCGGTTGTTGTTGTCGACAAAAAGTTTAATAAGGATATTCGATTTTTGATTGAATAACAGAATTAGATGCTCCAAGCTCAATTTGGACACAAAGAATAAAATAAGAAAAGGACAAGGTTACAAACCTTGTCCTTTTTTTGTCGTTAGAAGTGAATTTTGTTGCTTACTCTATCTTTTTCTTGGTCCAAGTCAACGCCCAAAAAGCAAATGGAATCGTAGCAACCATGACCAAAGCTGTTGAAAACAAAGCGTCTTTTGAAAATAAAGACACAATAGCGCTAGCAATAAAACACATGCCTAGCTGAATGGTATTTTGTAGTGCTGCTGCTTTTCCAGAGTTTTCTGGAAATAGCTTCAACGCTTCCGCTACAACAATAGGGTAACAGGCTCCATTGGCTAAGGCCATAAAGCAAAACGGAATTAGCAAACTCGTTAGGGTAGGTGTGGTAAAAATGGCTAAAGCAGCAGTCGCTAGAATGGCTACCGCAAATAAAACCACAAAGTAAGCCGTCAGTTTGGTACCGTCTATTTTGGAAGATAGTGTTCGATAGCCAAAACCACCGATGAGAAAGGCAATGGTCTGTGGTACGAAGCTAAATCCAATTTCTGCTTCACTGTATCCCATTTCTTTTAAAAAGAAGGGTGATCCCGTTAACCAAGCAAAGAAAGCGGCCGAACAAAAGGCGTAAATCATCACATTGCCTACATAGACTTTTGATTGTAATATCGTCCAATACGAAAGAGATTGTGTGGGCGTTGTTGCTGCTGTTTGCGCGTTCTTTTCCGTTTTTTTATCTCCAAGCGTAAAGGTGTATAGGATTAACAATACCGCAATGATCGCTAAAGTGATGAAGATCGAACGCCATCCGAAATGATTTAGTAAATACACGCCTAATAGAGGGGCTAGAGCAGGAGATAGCGCCACTAAAGGCATAATCGTAGCAAATACGCGGTTGGTTTCCTCTTTGGGATAGCGCTCAATCACTAAGGCTTGCCAGCTAACTGCTGCAGCACAAACACCGATGGCTTGAATTAAACGCAAGATCAAAAATACCGTTACGCTTTCCGTAAAGTAAATAACCAAAGAAGATAGGGTGAATAGCATCAGACCAATGATAATTGTTTTGGGTTTGCCTATTTTATCCGAAATAGGTCCCCACATCAATTGAGCAATAGCATAACCCGCTAAAAATAAACTTAAGGTAGAACTAATACTGCTTTTAGTTGTCTGTAGATCAACGCGCATTGTTTCAAAGGCTGGTAAGTACATGTCTGTAGCTAAGAAACCAATAATACTCAACCCAGCTAAATATACTAAAAAGAAAAAATTGTTTTTATTTTGCTTTGGCATATAATTAAAAAATTAAGAATCTGCAAAAGTAGGCTTTTTTAAGGAAATGAGAGAAGGGAAAGTGGAGAAGGGAAAGTGGAGAAGGGAAAGTGGAGAAGGGAAAGTGGAGAAGGGAAGAGCAAATCGAAGCGTAGCGTAGATTCATCGAACACCAAAACAAATATAAACTAGGTGAGATAAAGAGCAAAGAACAAATCGAAGCGTAGCGTAGATTCATCGAACACAAAAACCAATATAAAATCAGTGAGATATATTCATCGAATACCAAAACAAATATAAACTAGGTGAGATAAAGAACACAGTTTTTCTTTGTAATGAAAATCTCACTCTGTACGTCCCTGACATAGGTTGACCATAAAAATTCAATTTTCCTATGAAAGTCAACGTTCAACAAATTAAAAAAAA
>NZ_JBMVQX010000025.1:0-56346 GCF_050522745.1 Myroides sp. C15-4
TTTTGAGGACAAACAATGAAAAAACCCCGCCTTTTTTAGACGGGGTTTTGTTTTTTAGGCTTTTTAGACAGCCTCTTTTTGTTGTATCTCGAAAGGGCATTTTTTCTTTCGTCCACATTGCAATTATGTTTTACCTGTTATTCTTTATTTAATTCGTCTATTGTTAATTCTACTGCTTTTTCATTAGTTGTTGGTTTAAATCCAAAGGCTTTAGTAAACTTCGTGCTATCAAAAAAGTAGTCTCTATCATATTGATAAAGCATTTCGTAAGTTTCGGCAATAAATAAATCCTGCTTACCATACTCTTTTATATCCGCTTTGGTCAGTATTTGCACATCGCCAGGTTGTTTCATTTTTGAAGCAAAGATATTGATCCAGTCTTTTCCTGTTATCTTTTCCTGCTCAACGGGTAAGTTCCATATCTGATTGAATGCTTTGCTTGAGTTTCCAAGTATAGCTGTTCCCAACGCTAAATCAGGTACATATCCTGTTGTATGGATAACATCAGCATTACATAACCATTGTGCCGTTTTGTTATTGGATAAATTATCATAAATCAAGTTCATCAATAGACTTTTTTCTTTGATTGGCCCGAAAAAATCAGGTGCTCTCGCAATTATGGCATCTATTTTTCCTTTTTCTACGGCTTCTATGATATATTCATCTACCCAAGCTCGTACTCTTCCTTTGTCACTTGTAGGACTTATTGGTGAATTTTCGGTGATGTGTTCAATGTGTTTTTCACCTATGGCATACACATTGTCAAAAAAGACAAGTTTGGTTTGGTTTTTAGCACAAGCTTCTACAACATCTTGTATGAGTTTCGTCCATTTCTCTTTCCAAACTTTGGCTTCATACTCAAATCCAACCGTTAGATAACAGACCTGGCTCCCTGCAATAGCTGCTTTTACTTCATCTGTTTTGGTCAAATCCGCAGAAAAGAGTAGATCTGTGTCCTTAATTTTCTTGGGATTTCTACTCACAAGTTTGATTTCATCTGTAAATTGTATTAAGGCTTTGGCTAATTCTATTCCGATTGCTCCGCCTGATCCTAATATAGTTTGCATAATTGGTTATATTTAATTTGAGTCAAAAGTATCTCTATATTTTACTTTTGGCAAGTATGTACTTTTTTGTACCTTACGAACCAAAAAGAATGTAATATTGATAATGTGTTACTTAGGATGGAAAATAAAGTAGAAATATGTCCGCCAAACTGTTCTGTTGATTATGCTTTCAAACGCATAGGTGGAAAATACAAGGGAAGAATACTTTGGTACTTGTACGAAAACGAGTGTTTACGCTATGGTGAGTTGAAGCGAATTTTGTATGATGTTACCACCAAAATGCTCACGCAAACTTTGCGTGAATTGGAAGCTGATCACTTAATCAACAGAAAAGTTTATCACGAAGTACCGCCCAAAGTAGAGTATTCTTTGACTGAAACGGGGAAAGAGTTAATTCCTTTTATTGATTATCTAAGACAATGGGGCGACAAGCAAATTGAGAAAGAAAAGAATAAATCTTAATTGTGATCACCACCTCCTGTCTTGTTTTTATTTTTCGGCCATCTTCAAAAGAAAAGCTAAGAATCTCAGCAAAAAAAGTTAAGCTAAACTAGCCTATTGAAATAAGTTCTAACTACAACAAATACACAACAAGTAGTTAAAGACGGACTTTTAAATACAAGGAATATGTGCTGTTTTTTCTAGCTACAAAAGCTTGGATGTCAGATTCCTGAAATAATACGGTTCCTAACGGAAAATGCTAGAAATAAATTGAAGATTATTTTGTTTTTTTATATTTTAAATCAAATAAATATCTTAAAAAATACCACCAGGATTGAAAACAATAAACTTCCTAAAATATAGGCAAATAATATCTTTACATAGTTTGCGGGCTTCGTTCTCTCAAAAAAATCAGCGATGGCAAAGGTGGTATATGCTATAACTGAAAAGCTCGAAATTCCCAACAAGTCAAAATGTATGAGTTCTTGTAAAAGTGCAAATACGGTAAAGATTAACATTCCAACTCCCATTATATAACACAGTAAGATTAGAATTTCATAAAAGTTATAATTGTATTTTCTAAAAAACAATTTAACGAAAAATGCAATCAACACACCCAGCAATATATTGGAATACCCGACGTGGTCTTGCATCCACTTTTGTATAATCTCTGTTTTTTGTAGTTTTAAATTTTCATATTGACCATCAATGTTAAAATATTGATTTACTAAGGTGTAAATAAGAGAAGTTACAATGATGAAAGTAATCGGCTTCATGTACTTGCTTCTGTTTTCAGTTAAAAACGTTCTTACACTTTGACCGGGTCTGAGTAGAAGTTCCCTTATTGTATAGAAAAATCCTTTTTCAAAATGGAAAAGATGTTGGATTTCGTATTTAATATAATGCCCATTAATTCTTTCAAGTTGGGCTTTTTGACCACAATTTGGACAAAACTTTGAAATTACTTCTATGTTACAACTTTTGCAATTCATTTATTCGTCAATATTTTGTCTGTTTGTTTTTTTACGCAACAAAAAACGGCGTAATTTCGTAACATCACAATTCTATGCGTATTTAGTTAAATTTCCGACTAATATAATTAGTTTTTTGTAATAAGGATAACGAAATAAAATTAGCTAAAAAAACTTTATTTAAGTCTGGATTGAATCCATTACTTAATTTCAAAAAATTAAATGAAGATATATGTCTGTTTTTGACCGAAATAGGTGGCACGGTCTGACCGAAATAACCAACTTTTTTTATAATTCCTTACTATTCCTTGGTATTTTTGAATGATTATAAGTTATACACAAGCAAAAGGGGAACTCCTTATCATAGAATAGGCGCGTATTCATCTGTTTTTTTAATCGTTTCACCGAAGTAAAATGTTATACCTCCCCCGATGCAATAAATCACATCCTAGTATTCATAGGGATTCATCGTCCATTTTTGTGTTTTTGTACCACACTTTTTTCAAAGGAATTCAAACGAAAATCAACGGTGTTTCTTTAGCAGATTAATGGGAGGAAAAAAAGGAATTTACATTTCAAATTATCATCAGTATTTTTTTAGTATTTGCTTTTTATAGCTCGATTTGTTTCATTTTATTTAGAACGATCAACTTGTAGTTTTCTTTGTATTCCTCTGTCAAAAAACTATGATCAATAAAATCATATACTTTTTCAATTTGTTTAGTAAAATCCACATAGATATTATTTCTTACAATCGCTGTTATACCTAAGCTTATAGCAAGTTGATCAAAATCAGCACGCTTTATTTTTCTTTTGCGTCCGTTTAATGTTAAGGCTAGGTCCTCTTTGTCTTCAGGAAAGATTAGATTCACATTTAAAAGATCATACGCTGGTGAAAATAAAATTCCTTGATCCGTATGCATCAAAGAGAAGTTCTTTAAGTGCATGTCATTATTGCCTGTTATAAAGCTAAATAAGACAAGTCTAAAGTATTTAATTCCATCTAATCCCGAATTGGTCGTATAGTATTTAATAAGCCTTCCTACGCGTTCGTATGAGCTTTTGTATTTTTGTTCCGTTAACAAGTCTGATAACTGACATAAATCTTCTACATGAATTTTCTTGCCTTTCACTCGATCAAAACGCTTGGTAATATAAGCGAGGTCTCCTGTTGACGTTCGAATCAAGGCATGAGCTGCGGTATCGATTTTAAATAGCTTGGCTAAATGCATGGTCAAGTCTTCTACCTCAGGCATAAAAGCAAAATTAGGAGATTGGGGCTTGAGGATATAATCCCCCCATAAACCAACTAAAGTCAATCGTTTACTACCGTTTTCACTGTTTAAACTTAAGGATATTTTAGGTTGTACTCCTGTTAAGGCTAATCGTTCATTTACTGTAATTTGGGCTAATTGATCTAATTTTTCTTTATCTAGTTCTAATATCGGAACTTGTGTGGTACCAAAGAATTTTTTTGAACAAGCAGGATGATAGTCGCCGGTTTCGACAGGCTGATAACAAAATAAACAGTTATTCATGATTTGCCGCCTCCATCGGATAAACGGAGACCGCTCCAATCGTGTCTCTACATAAGTTGATTAATAATTCAAATCGATCACGAGGATTGAGCTTCCAATGTTTTTCTCCGATATCCAATAACCACCCTTCGGGAATTAGTCCATCAAAAAAAGGGAAGAGTACATTGCTTTGATACGTTTCTTCAGATAGAGGTAAGGTTAAGCTAATTGGCTTAGAAAAAGGTGCTTCTAGGTAATCTTGATGATAGTAAAACGAATATCCATCATCTCCTTCAAGTAGATAACCTGCTAGTTGATCTTGAAAGTATATTTTCGCTTGTCGTGCCATTATGCTCTAGTTTTATCAATTACACCAACCTCTTTACCAAATAAAGCTAATACATCGTTTACTTTATCTAAACGTAGTGTTTTCTTCCCTTGTTCTAAATCGCGTACAAAACGCAAACCTACACCAGCATTTAGTGCTAAATCTTCTTGTGTAAGCTTTAATTCTTTTCGCTTTTGCTTTACAAATACTTGTATTGAATCCATATCTATACCTTTTCAGGTATAAATATACGTAAATAATCTAAATAATACCTTATCGGGTATAATGTTATGTGTGTCTTCTTTGATTATACCCTAAAAGGTATAATTATTTAATATTGACATTTACTGATGAATAAAAAGTACTTTAAGTATTGTGGTTTATTCCCTACAATTGCAATTGAAAATATTACAAACTAGCATGAGCTGTCATTTTGGGTAACAGAAAACTAGGAATCTTTCCAATACACCAAAAATCAACAAACTTATGTTCCTGTTTTATATTTGCGTAGGCTGAGTTTGCCTCGCTGTTGAGTTATTACAGAGCTCTGCAATAACCATGAAGGTAGTTCTGCACTTTTTTAACTATAAACCAAGATACTATAAAATCTATTCGTATAAATAATCCTACTGTTGATTATTCCAATAAAGGCAAGGTGAAAAAAGTAAGTAACAGAAGGAAACCTATAGCGAATAGAAAATTTCAATAAAAAAAGCCAAGAAATACTTGCGTATCCCTTGGCTTTGGTCTTTTATTTAGCATCAGAAGTAACCTACTTTCTCGATACAATATCTTATATGTATTGATTTACAGGATATTGAAAGGATTATGTGATGCGGATGTGGTGAGATTTAGTTGGGAAAGAAAGTTTTCATAATTTTGATTTGTTTCATTGTAACTTCTATAGCCTCGTTTATATCAGATAGTTTTTCTGAATCATTTAATTTGTAACATATATAATCTGTTTTATCTTCGTGAGAGCTAAACTTATTACTACCAATTTCATTTAATATCTCAACTCTTTTAGCAGTATCTTTTATATAATAATATACAGAAATATAGAATTTAGTATCATTACTAAAAACTAAGGTAACATTACTCAAATCATTAAGAGGATATGCTCTTATAGCGATTTCATTTTCACCCCAATCCTTATTTATTATATTAATACTTGCTAAACTAGCATCTTCAAGGATTTTATTTGCTATATTCTTTATTGTAATATCTAAAACTTTCTTAGATTTCAAGATTGTAATAAAATTTTTTCCAATAAAATCAATGTCTTCTTGTTCCATAATGTAGATGTCTTTATTTTTAAAATGGTTTATAAAATCTGTAATATAATAGTCCCAGGATGAAGATTTGAGTTGACCATTAATTACATCAAATATATTGTCAAAAGTCTCTTTTATTGATACAAATTTCCAAAGACCTGATTCTTTTTCTTCTTTATAAGATAAAATTAGAAATTTCTTGTTATCAACATGTGGGAAGTATCGATTTATCTCTGTTTCATAATCATCAAGCGGATTATTTAATACATGATTGATTTTAACTTCTATAGCTACAACAATGTTTTCGTTATATAATATCAGGTCGATACGATTGCCTTCTAGTGTTCGATGTTCTAATTTTACTTTGCAATTTGCTTTTAGAAGATCAATATCAGTTGCAACACATATACCATTTAATAATTCTTCTAATATAACTTCTCTAAAATTTGATTTACAAGTATCGGAAAGTATGAAAGACAGTATTTTTGTGAAAGGATTTTCGTAATAAGCCTTTGCACTCATAGAAAAGAAATTATCTGAAGAATTATCTTTGTTTAATTTTTCATATATTCTGTCTATATCTTCAATAATGGTTTGAAATATCTTTTTAGTTCTTATCATGGCATATTTACATTGGAATTATAGCTTCAGTGATATCAATCTTTGGGTTTATTGAACTAATAATTTTTTTAATAAATTCTTTATCATTATAGCTCATTTTACTTCCTAATATTACCTCACATACTTCAACTTGAATAAACTTTTTACTTCGTATAAAAGCTCTTACTTCTTTCTCATACTCCCAAATTTCAAGTTTACGACTAAGTATATCGATTACAGATTGAGATGTGTAATCTTGATCTTTTAAAGTAGTTAGGCCAGAATAATTAATATCCTTTATTTTCAATGAGGGGTCTTGATCAGTAATCTTTACGCCAATTGCTACTCCTTCATGACCGTTGGCATAATGTGACCACATTAATTGGTTGTCGTGTGTTTTTGATAAAGAACATATTTTATAATTTTCTTTTTCGCTATATAATTTGTCCCGAGTTTCTTTCTGTAGCTCACCTTCTATATAATAATATTGACCTTCTTGAGGATCATTTAAGTCTTTATAGTACGCAGCATATAAACGATTGTTTAAAATGATATCTAAAAAGTTTTTTAGATTATCTATACTACGGTATTTATATAATGTTTCCATATTATTAGTTAATTATAGTTTCAGTAGGATTAATACTTGTATCACTTTCAATCCCCATCATCATTTCATAATGACCGATATTATTTGTATGGACAAAAATATCTTTAAATACTTTCAAATAAGTTTCAATTGATTGATCTGGTAGTTCAACAAATAAGTCATCAGGTAATGTATGTGAGCCTTCATTAATCCAACTGAGCAGTGATCTAAATATTTCTTTTTCTTGTGGGTTTTCAAATTTAGATAGGAGAGTATCATCTCTTTTACTCCCAAGAATACTAAAGTAATTTTCTATAACCCTTCTCATGGCATTTTGAACTGTTATTCCAGAGTTGTTACTGTATTCCTTTATTTCATTCCAAAGTAATTCATATGAAGATGAAATAGGGTTCTTTTCATTATATGGAAAAATATTAGTTATAGAATTTATCTTTCTTAAAATATAATAGTTGTTTTTTTCTCCTTTACCTCTGTTTAATCCCTCAAATGAAGCTTCTTTATGAAAATAAATATTGTGAGTTAATAAAATAACTTGTTTTATATTTCCTTTATCTAAACGAATGTCTTTTAAAATTTCTTTAATCAAGGTACTTACGATAAATAATACGTTACTATCTAAACTTGAAATAGGATCATCAATAATTAAAATACGTTCTTCATTCACTGAGTTTTCATCATGTCCACCTTTAGTAAGTTGAAGATAATATAGAAAAGTAATAAATGTAACTTCTCCTTCACTTAACGTATGCTCAGCAATTTCACCGTTTTCTCTTTCAATTTGATAAAAGCCAGATTCTGTTGAAGGTACAATTTTGAAATTTGTAAAACCATACGATAACAACAATCTATTTATTTCATCAATTGTAGGTTGAATACTTGTTACATTTTTACTTAATTCTTTTATTTCTAGATCTAAAGTTTTGTATTTAGCTAATTCTTGATTTAATTGAGTTTCTAACTTTGCTATACCTGTCTCTAAACCTCCTTTTATTGATGTAAATTGATTAATTTCAGTTTTATATTCTTCAACAAGAAATTTCCAAATAGAATTAATTAAATTACTTTTTTCCTTAATAAAATTAGCTACTATGTCATTATGTTTTACTATTTCAATATTAGCATTTGAAATTAATGCTTTAATTAGGTCGAGTTGTTCTTTTAAAAGTGTCATTTCGACAATTCTACTTGGCTCTTTTATTTTATTATTTAGAAACTCATTATTAATACTTATTTGACTTATCAATGTTTTCAGATAAGCTGAAAATTTATCTGTATCTAACTTTGTCTCTTTAGAACTTTTTTCTCTTCGCTCAATCTCATTAAGTTGATTAATCAAATTTTCAGTTAGTGAGTTATATTCGCGTTTGTAGTCTCTAATAGAATTAATATCGTTTAAATAGTTTTCATCAAAATAAGTTTCTAGTTGGTTCTTGAAATCTTTAGTAATAGTTTGTTGTTGACAAAAAGGACAAGTATTATCACCTTCTTGAATATAACTTCTTCCTTGATTTATCCAGTCATTAGTATTAAGTTTCTGAATTAACTTTGCTATATCTACATCTGCTTTACCTACAATTATTTTTTTCCAGATTAAATTACTTTCTATTTCAATTACTCTATCATAATCGATTAAGTTTATTAAAGAGATATTTTGGGGGACAGCTCCAAAAATAGTTTTTGCTTTGTCTCTCAAATTTTCTATTGGTTCCAAAGTTGCTATATTAGTAGAAGATTCGTTCAATAATCTACTTTTAAATAACTCTTTTGACTTCATTGAACCCACAAAGGCTTCCTTAAATTCTTTATCGTACTTTTTAAAAAGTTTATTCCAACAACTTTCTGTAAACTCATTTTCTAATACTTCCTTTTTCTGAATTTGAGCTTTTTGTACATCACGTTTTTTAGTTCCCTCTTCTTTTAGTTTTTTTAGTTTTTCTGTTTTATCTTCAATAACCTGAATTTGATCTGTTGTAGCTTGTCCAAGAGTAAAAACGCCATTTAATTTTCCGTTACCAAAATTCCGTTTTCTAAATTCCTTGTTATAAACTAAGGTTTTAAGATGGGTTTCATTCTTCCATTCTATCGAACAGTTCATAAATTTTTCATCACTTGGATTTAAAAGGAAGTTGGACAGAGTTGTTTTTCCACATCCATTTGTTCCATATATAAAATTTATTTTTTTTAAATTATCTATCGTAACTCCATTTGTAGAGTCATAGGTAGCTATATTTTTTATAGTAATTGATTTTATCATATTTTAAGTTTTAAAAAGTATTTTATCGATGTATTTTTCCTATTTTAAAACCTCTGCAATATGCCAAACTAAACGTTCTCTTGTGCCTAAATCTAAGGCCCTCTGGCCACTAAGCATGCTTGTAAAGAAAATCTTAGTTCCTTTTAATTCTGCTGGCTCAGATACAACATGTGTTCCGATAGTTTTATCAAACTCAGTTTTAATCCAATTACCTAACCAAACAGCAACCTGGTGTCTGTTCAATCCTAAAAAGGTTCTTATTAAAGCATTACTAGCCACAATTACTTTTGGTTTTGTACGCAATAGTCTTTCTTTTAGAATTTCGAGCTGTTGAAAAAGAAAAACACGTCCTTCTTCATTATTCATAAATAGCTTTTCGATGTTGGCTTGTTTGGTTTCTCTAAAAACAAATAAGTCATAATGAGTCCAATTAATATCCATATTATATTGAGACTTAAGCTCTTCTTCAATGGTGAAAAAAGGTTTAAAATAACTTAAAGTTTCTGAGTATTGTCGTGTCCAAGGTAATATACCGTCAATTACTCCATTTATAAATGATGGATTCATTCCAAGAAAAAGCAGATCAGCATCTTTTTCATCCTCATCATATTGAAAAGTAATACCTCTTTTTAAAATTTCTTGAATTTCATTACTCAAATGATTGGTACAAATAGTAATTGATTTATATTTCTCAATTAACTCTTCTAAATTTTTATACATATTCTACGTTAAATAAAGTGACGTGTTTTAACGTAAAAATATCAAAACAAAACATAAGAAACTAAAAGAAAACAGTGAACACTCTATAATTCTGAGTAAAAACAACAACAGCCTTCTATTCGAAGGCTGTTATTAATGTTAAAATACATTTAAACTATATGATTTTGTATTTTTTTATAAATTATTTTTTATCTGTTTGTTACATATGTGTCTTAAGACATAATCTAAACCGCTATCTATATCAAATTTTTTTATTTACCTTATTTTTTAAATTCTAAATAATCTTTTAATTTTTGATACTCTTGATATTTCATATACTGCTCCATATACTCGTAGTCTGGAGAACCTTCTGCTGTTATTGGTAGCATGATTTTTTCTTTACTAAGCCTTGTATCGTTAATTTCACGATTAAAAGAATATTTTTCACTTAAACGTGTTAGCATAGAAGCCATAAATAGATATACATATTTATTGAATGTCTTGTTTTGTAACATCGTAACATGGTCACTGGCAATTACTTTAAAAGGTTGATAAAAAGTACATCCTACGCTACCACTATTAGCTAATGTCAAGCAATTGTCAAATAACCTAACACCAATTTCATTACCAATAAAATCATCAATACCGTTATTTAAAGAAGTAGAAGAAGCATAAGGTACTTCACCCATAATATGGTCATCTTTTTTTAAACGCTTCCCTCTTTGAATCATATCAAAAATAGTAGTTGTTTTAAACACTTCCCACTCTTTTTCTTCTAAAGCAATAGGCTTTGGTGTATTGGCTAATTGCGTTACGCGGTTTTGTATGTAAGCTAAATATTCGTCTTGTTTTTGTTGAAAAATTTTTTTACTATATGATTCCATATACTCATAATCAGGCATACGGTCTGCTTGTGTTGGAAGAAGGATATTTGATTTTATCATCCTTTTAGGCCTCCATTTTCGTGCATATTCAAAGCATACCTTTTGTTGCTCTATACATGTAATAATGAATGATCCTAAAAAAACATTTAATTTTCTACCTTTTAAATATAGAGGATTAATGTCATGAGAGCATGTATAAGGGATATGCTGATAATAACTATGACCAACACTGCCATTATTGGTAACCACAATCGATTTGCCTTCAAAAATTTTTCTATTTAAATCTTCATTCTTACCGTAACCTACTTTGGATGCTTCGTCAATATCTTTTATATTATAAAAAGTAGATATTCCATTATTAAAGGCTGTTGCACCTAAGAATGGTATGGTAGGATTATTATGTTTATTATCAGGTTTTTTATTATAGAATCCTTTCTTGATTATGAAAATTTTCGGGAAAAGAAATTTAACCCAATTATTTAGTTTACTCTTCTCCATTTTCAAACAAATATTTACGTCCTTGCATTACCATACTAAACTCAAAAGTTAGGTAATCGCCAATTGTCTTTTCAAAATCAGCTTGTGTTGGTATTTCGTCGTTAAAGTAATAAAAAGAGTGTAACCATTCATCGTCTGCATCTACCGTTGTTGTTACACAAAACTTTGTAGGTGCTTCTAGTCGATTAAACCAAACATCTAATAAATGTTGTTTTTTGTCTTTAGCCTGAATAGTTTCTACTAAACCTCGGTGTTTTTGTACCTCAAATCCATCAGCTTCAAAGTTAATAAACTTCACTTCTTTATCAGCATCATGTGGTACACCGGCAGTAAAAACTGCAATACAAGGGTTGGTACCTACACCGTAAAAAGTGTTTTTGTTTAGGGTGATTACTCCATCAAGAGTATGATGTTTTAGAATATTAGCTTTTATTGCTTGTTCTTCTTTGGTTTTGCCTGTCATCGAAGATTGCGGTACAATAACAATTACTTTACCGTAAGGCACTATACTATTTAATAAATGCTCGGTAAAGTTTATTTCATACAAACTAGGATTAGCTTTTGTACCCATGGAATACGGTGGATTCATCATCCCAACATTACAACCTTTTTCTTGTAAAACAGCTGGGTTTTGCTTCAAGAAATCTTCTTGTTCTAGGTTACTTTTACCATCGCCACGCAATATCATATTGGTAGTAGCAATGGTAAACATATAAGGTTGCAGTTCTAAACCGTGCAATTGTTCTCTACGAATTCGTCGTTTATCGGCTTCTTTATCTACTTGTTGTAGCATATTGTGCATTGCTGCAATCAGAAAACCTGCAGTGCCACAGCAGCTATCCAACACCTTGTCGGTAGGTTTTAACTCTGCTAAATCGCAAAACAATTCAGTAATATGTTTGGGTGTAAGTACAATACCTAAGTTTTGTCCATCTCCTCCTGAATACGACATAAATTCGCCATAGAAGCGTCCCAAATAGTCTTCGGCAGAATGTATGTATTTAATATTATTGTAAATATTTTTAAACAAAAACTCTGTATAATGTTTTAAAGGTGTTTTACCTAAGTACTCATTAACCTCATTTATAGCTTTTGTGTCTTTAATTACTAAAAACTGACTTAATAGCTTATCTCGCTTAACTTCTGGGCTAACATCAGCACGACGTAAATTTCGTTCTATAGCTTGATAAATAATATCTCCATCTGTAGTAATGTTATCACCTATTAAAGAATCTATATTAAATCCTTTTGTTTCCGTCTCTCGCAAAGCAAGTAAAATACCCGAAACAATTAAAGGTTTGTCTTTGTCTTGTATAGTACCATAGTTACGTAAATCCTCATGCAACTGTTTGGCGTCTTTTAGAATTTCTTCTGTTGTTTTTTCTTGCGGTGTTGCTTCTTTTAGTATGATAGTTGTATAAAATTCATCAATATTATGCTTATTAAATAAAGTAAAAGTTTCTACTTCATCTAATTCTTTATAACCACCGCGATCATCAACAAAAAGAGGGGATATGCGATGTTTTTTTTCATCACCAGAAATGCCAAAAGCTAATACTTTTTTATATGAAGTATTTTTTGCTAAATGTTTACCATAGAATAAAGCACCATTAACAGCATAATCTTTAACACTTTTAGTATCAGAAGCAATTACGTCTTGTTCTGTTCGTTTTATATGTTTTGATAAATCAGCTTTATTTTCAATGACTATCAGAAAATCTTTTATTACCCCTGTAAATTCAGGAAATCCAACATTTCCTTTTCCTGATTTAGAAGCTGTCTTAAGAGCTTCATTAATTTCTTTAATAGTACTTCCTTGAGGATCTAAATTGATATTAGCTTCTTTTAATAGGTCATACACCCAGAGGTCTGTTGCAGCTTCTTTTTTTGCCATTTTGAATCGTGTGAACTTTGTAATATAATTTGGGATTAAATATACAGCGTAAAAAATAAGTTAACAAAGGAAACTAAAAGAAAACACTAACATTCAAATATTCCCCACCATCAATCCCCATATAGCCACAACCACATCGAATGAAATCGTGTGTATGAGTAGAAGTCAGTATTTCTAAACATTTAGGGCATATCCGTTGATTTTTAGCCAGTCCTTTATCTCGATACAAGCGATCAATTTCTGCGAATTTAGCCTCTTCTTCAGGACTGAGTTTTCTAGCCGTTTGAAGTTGTTTCATAAAATCATTCATAAGCCAGTTGTTTAATTGGTTGTATAATAAGTTGAAATATAGCGTTCTATTCCATTGATATCTGAAGTACAGCTGTCTTTTTCAATGTTTAAAACCAATGCAGTAATTTCCGAAATAAAGATACCCAGGTTTTTCCATTCTTGAGAAAGAGTAGGGTGATTGTCTAAAAGTATTTCCTCCACCTGGTTGAAGAGCGGATTACTATAGTTAGCGGCTAGCCATGCAGCTAATTCAATTCTTTGAAGATTAGCGGATAACGGAGGAGATTGATTTTCTATTCTACTTAAAATTGTAGTTGGATCTATTGTAGCCGTTGGATTATTTTCTAAAAACCAATTGTTGATGTATTGTTTTGCTTGCATAGTATTTGATTTTTTTCTTTTCTAAGATAAGGATTGTCTGTTTGAATTAACTAGATATTCTCTACATTTGTATTTGAAAATATTACGAACACGCGTGAGCTATCGTTTGGGTTAACTGAAATTGCGACCTTCATTAAACAACCTAGAAACGATGGGCTTGTGCCTGTGCCTTATACTGGCGTAGGCGGAGTCTATTGGGTTGTTGGGTTGTCGCAAACCTCAGTTAACAGTAGTACCGAGCTTGCGCCTTTTTATTTGGCTATGAAAACCATTCCTTTACTCTCCGTATTCAATCAGCTCTTATTCAATCGCTCAACGGTTACTTTTGAAACTAATGATCATCTAGACTTGTCAGCGGATTTTATCCAAAACATTCCATTGCTGTTGAAGCATCAAGTTTCTTCTTATTGGCTTTTACAAATTCATCAATTACTTCAAAATTTAGATTCTAATACAAAGACCGAAGTACTCCAATACACTTTAAATAGAGAATTGCACCAAGTCGTTATGGCCAAAGCTATATTTGGAGTATATCCCGAGTCTATTGGAATTGTTGATTTTGATTTAGCAAAAGATGGATATGCGTTTGTTTATAAAAATGAAGTATCGGATGCTTTGTTGTACTTAGTGTATGAGGTTCTTTTTAAATGTTTATACGATTCTATTTCCGCTGACGATCAATTCGTATCAAAAGAAAAATATACTGTGTTTTGCCTTCGTTTGTCCGAATCGTACCATCTCTAGTTAATTCGTTTTGACATTACAGCATTATAACTTCTGATAAAAAATTCATATTCGTCTCTACTGATTAGAGTACTTAGTTTCTCAACAAAAGCATCCTGGTTCAACTGGCACGACTGTAAAAGTAAAATCAGGTTTTTGATTACAAAATCATAGTGAAATTCTAAGGGATGAGAAATTGTATCGTCATCTGGATCTACTTTGAAAATAATATCACGTCGGGTGTTTTCTACTTTTTTATCAAGCGTCTTTATAAAACCAATAACTGTATTGGTTCGCTCTTTCATCATATTTGCTAATTCCTTTTTTTGCTCTTGTAAGGAGTTTGTTAGCAGCTCTCGATAATTGATGGGTTTTGTTTTGGCTTCCAAATCCAAATCTTTGACAAAATCATTGGCTATAAATGTATTGACAATCGTACTCACGATATGTAAAATAGGTTTGCCTGTTTCCTTGGAAAGCTGTTCTAAGTGTTTGTATGTTTCACTGTATATTTTAACTGTTTTTCGGGTGTGGTTACTCATAAGTGATTGTTTTTTAAGTTGTTAATATATTTAGACTACTATGTGTTAATTTTTAATCTGTGATTTTGAGTTGCAATTAATTGATTTTTAATCGATTACCTCCCGAATGGGCAAGTTGGGTCGAACTTTTGTACGACGCCGTCTTGCTCTATTGCATAGAAGTGTTTTATACCTGGAAAAGGAATTCGGAGGAAAAGAAAAAAGATAAAGTATGGGGTAAGCTAGGAGGGGGAAATAAGAGTTGAAGCTGCTTTTAATTTATCCTATTGATTCGCTTTTAAATAGTTCTATCTATCAAATTTTGACTAGAATCCCTTTAATTTTCTTTAGTTCCTAAATGATCCAAAATGGTAATTGTGTTTGTCGTAATTATTTCTCTATATTATATCCTCTGCTCTAAAACGTATATTTTACTTACCTAGATACCTAATGGATTTAATTTATTGATTATTAAGTGTTTATAATCAAAGGTAAGTTGTTTTTTGTGTTACCTTCTTACCTAAATAGCAGTAAATAGGTAAGTAGAAATTTATCTTACCTACCTAAGTAAGTTGTTGTAAATCAAATTAATATAAGGCTTTAGGTAAGTAGGTAAGATAAATTGGGGTATTGAGCAATTATTCCTTAAAGCCCCATGGAGAGTCTGTAAATTTTGCTTTAGCCAAATATCCATATACTTGTCTTTTTGCATGCTTAATTCTATTAAATCCGTGTTTTCTTAAAGCAGTTCCAATTTGCTTATGATTGAGTTTATGTCCCATGACAGAAAGTTCTGTTATTATCTCTGTTGCTGTTCTAAAATCTTCTGAATCTTCACTTGGTTCATAGAATCGGAGGACAAATTCACTTTCAACCGTTTGAATAGTAAACCGTTCATTTCTTTTTTCATTAGCCATCACTTCTTCTACAGAGAGATCTGACTTAAAAGTAGGCTGATGTTTATAGATATGATAGGCTTGTGCCCAAAAGTGATCTATGTTGAATTCTTGGCTATACGCAAAATTGATTCGACCGATAACATCAAATACAATCCAACGTACACTACCCGTTTCGTCATTTAGAAATTCAAGTTTATTTGTGCTTCCAACAAAGCTGCAAATGCGATACAGTAAAGAGGATTTTTCTGCATAGGGTAAACGCTCGTTTACTGTAGTCTGGGAGATAATTGACTTAATGGAATTGATGTCATATTTTCCCAGGATATCCAATTCTTCAATGTTAATGATAAACGCTTTACACAGTTTAATGCGATCGTCTTTGCTGACTCCTATGTTTTCATAGTAGTAACGTTTTAATGGTTTAGGACAAAGATTTTCCAGATAGGTTGATTTACCCGCATTTTGCTCTCCATTTCCCAAGATAAGGCAATGCTTGTTAATCTGTTCCGGGTGAATGATTGTTTTTACAGCTCGAACGGCCCACTTTACCAGATGATGAGCGAAGAGCGCATTGTCATCCGTATTGACATAAGAAGCATAATGCTTAATGTGGTCTTTGCCATCCCAGGTAGGTAATTCTTCAAAGTAATCGACAATCGGATTATATTGCTCGATGAAATGGCTTTTTAAATACGTTTTTAAAGCCTGTGGACTGACATTTAGCTTTTCTCGGTGTAAATGGATCAGTAAAGATGATTCGTTAAATTCAAGGGTTTTATGTGATTTTGAACTGAATATCTCAAATTCCAAAGAGATCTCGTTGAATTTTATTGTGAAATACTTGCTGAGTTCTTCGTGAATTTTATCATACACAGAGTCCTTGCGTGATGATACGTCATATACGCTTGCTTCTTCCATTAAATAAATAGTTGATTGATAAGAGTATAATGTGTACATTTGCACCATACTCTTAGGAGTGAGACAATAGTAATCTGAAGCGTTCAAAGGGCAAATTTGAACGCTTTATTTTTTTCTATTTTTGAAGGAGTATTCGAGGGCTTGTTTTTCAAGCTGAGATACGGATTGGCTTTTATTCTGAAGTAGCCATTCGTCTATTTCTGACTTTAAAAAGAACAGAAATTTACCATTGGGTTTGGAGTAAGGGATCACATTTTTATGCACTAGCTTGTAAATGTGCGAACGTGTGAAGCCTGTGTAGTTGATTAGATCCTCTACATTAAGTATTTCTTTTGTTGAATCAACGATTAATCGCTCTAATCGATTTAACTTTTCTAGAATCATTTGATTTTCCATTACTTTCTTTTTTTAAGATTATGAAAGCAAATGAAAGCAAAAACTACCATGACAATCAATAGTAAACCCTGACTAGTCATGGTATTGGTCTAAAAAGTCATGGTTTTACTGAATAAACATTTCTTCGAATAATTCTTTATGTAAAGGATAGGGTTGAAGAACGCCATTTTTTACTGTACCATAAAGAAACGATTTACCATCTTTTCGTTTAAAGTAGGTTATGAACTTAATAAGTGTAATGGAAAGCGGACACTGTTTCATAAAGTGCTTTTCAAATACTTTATGAAAGTAATAAAGAGAAGGACCGTGTAAGTTTATTTGTAACTCCTTCTTAAGAAGGTTTCTTTTAAAATTATCAAAGGACAAATCTTTTATAATACCTTCTTCACGGAAACTTGAATACATTTTTTTTAAATCATCTTCTTGAAGATATTGAAAAAAATTATCATTCGAGTTTTGATCCTTAGGCGTGTGCGGATCTTCGTTGTTTGTTTTAGAATGTTCTTCTTTTTGTTCTTTGATAAAATTAATAGTTGCCTGAATTTTCTCCTGGTATTCTTTTACTTTTTGTTCAAAGCGAATCTCTTCTTGTTCCAGGGCGATTTGCTCTTTAATTTGCTCTTCTATCTTTTTCTTTTCTTCCGAATTTTCTGCCAAAGAGGGCGTGTTGAATAACATTTTATTTCGGCTATAGATGATGTAAAATAATATATTACTGACTAACAGAATAGCGTATAGTATAATATTTAGTGCTTTAAAAACAGTTCCAGCTGCCCAAATACTTTGAAAAGAGAAATAAGCGAAAAAGAGTGTAGTTAAACCAAGCATAAGTTTTAAGCGGTCGTTTTGTTTGTCCCAAAGAATTGTTTTTCCAAGTAAATAAGGATAAATCTTGTTGAAATAATACTGTCCAAAATTTAGTAGTAAACAGGTAAATAATACAGTTGCTGTTGCAATTAAAAATACGATCATAATCTTAAAAGTTTAGTTCAGGGATTAAATTAGAAGCTTCTTTCATTTTCTCATCTACGATCTTCGCATAGATAGCAGTAGTACGGATTTCACGGTGTCCTAAGCGTTTAGATACCGTATAGATATCCGCTCCGTTCTCAAGGAGTAGGACAGCGTTTGTATGTCTCGCACTATGAAAAGTAATATGCTTTGAAATACCAGCTTTATTACACCACAGCACAATAGCGTTGTTGTAAACAGCCGAGTATCGTAAACCAATAAATACCCGATCTCGATTGCCCTTGCGTTCTCCTAATAGCTCTCTAGCTTGTGTAGAAATGTAAAGATACTCAACACCATCAGTTTTCTCTTGTCTGAAGTTTACTCGACTTGAATCATCTTCATCGCGTACTTCAGACCAGGTCATGTTGTGGATGTCTGACCAACGCAAACCTGTAAGACAGGAAAACAAGAACGCGCGTTTTAATACTTCATATTTACATTCTGTATTGGCTAGTTGTTGTACTTCATTAAACGTTAGGTATTCTCGTTGGCTTTCTGCCTGTTCAAATGACTTGATTTTAGCTGCATAGTTCAGAGCTAAATAACCCTCATCAAAAGCTGCACGCAAACAAGCTTTAAACTTATTAAAGTAGGAGTATTTGGAGTTTAGGGATAGAGGAAGATCACTCTTAGTACGGGCTTCCTTGTCAAAATAAGTACGTACCCGTTTTATAAACTTCTCATCTATATCGTCAAAGATTGTGTTAGGGGAGATACAACGCTTTAAGTGGATCATTGTTGCCGTCCAATTACCATAGTTTTTAGGACTGTCAGATTTCTCTTCCGTTTTCTCGTGAAAGTAGTCTAAAAAGGTTCTTTTGCCTTTGGTGGTATTCTTTAGTTCAAAGCGACCTTGGTAAAACTCAGCTTCACGAATTGCTAAGATTTGTTTGGCAAGTGCCAGGGTTTCTTTATTCTCTTTTCTTTCACCAGTATTCTTAGGTTCGCTATGTAAGAAGAGTTTTAAGTTTTCGTAATCTCTAACGGTTTTGCGTTTACCGTTCGGTTGTTGTATGGTGCCTTTATAGTATTCTATAGATAGGTTGATTTTACCACTGGGCAATAGACGTTCTCTTAGTGTAATTTTCATTATGTGATGCAATTTGCTACATATCTAAAATATGTGATGATTTTGTTGCAACGAATATACTAAGAAAGGAACATAAAAGAAAAGACTATCAGTGTTAATTTACTGATAGTCAATTAAAAGAAAGTATATCTTAACAAGGGAAACGTAATTTATTTACCGATACAAAAATTAGCAAAAATATTCCCTAGTAACTCATCATTGGTCACTTGACCAGTGATTTCTCCGAAGAAGTAGAGTGCTTGGCGGATATCGATAGCCATAAGATCGGCGGATAGATTCGTTTGCAGTCCCCATTTCACCTTTTCGATTTCCTCAAGTGCTTTGAGGAGGGAATCGTAGTGGCGGGCATTGGTCACGATGGTTTCATTATTGCGGAGGGCACCTGTATTTACAAAGCCTAGTAGGGTTTGTTTCAGCTCTTCAATACCGAGGTTGGCTTTGGCCGACATCAACATCAGGTTGTCGATTTGCGATTGGAATAAAGCAATTTGGTCCGCAGTGAGCAAATCTTGTTTGTTGCACACCACCAATAGCGGTTTGAGTGGATATTTGTTTTTTAGTTTTTCCAGCTCAACGTTGATTTGTTCGATCGACTGATCCGTTAATTTGCCGCCATCAATCAAGTAGATCACCACTTGAGCTGCTTCGATTTTCTCAAAGGTTTTTTGAATACCGATGCTTTCTACCACGTCTTTCGTATCGCGGATTCCAGCCGTATCGATAAAGCGGAAGCCGATACCGTCGATGACTAACTCATCCTCAATCGTATCACGGGTTGTTCCTGCAATATCGGAAACGATCGCGCGTTCCTCGTTTAATAAGGCATTGAGTAAGGTCGATTTCCCTACATTGGGTTCCCCTACAATAGCCACGGGAATCCCGTTTTTGATGACATTTCCAACGGCAAAGGAGTCGATAAGGCGTTTGAGTACAAACTCAATACGCTCTACAAGAGCTTTAAATTGAGTGCGATCTGCAAATTCCACATCCTCTTCGGAGAAGTCCAATTCCAGTTCGATTAGCGAAGCAAAGTTGAGTAATTGCTCACGGAGTAGGGCGATCTCATTGGAGAATCCCCCGCGCATTTGCTGCATGGCAATTTGGTGACTCGCCTCGTTATCAGAGGCGATTAAATCCGCTACAGCTTCTGCCTGTGACAAATCGAGCTTGCCATTTAAGAAAGCGCGCATGGTAAATTCGCCCGGTTGCGCCATCTTTGCCCCATGGCGTAGACAAAGTTGGATGATTTGCTGTTGAATGAAGGTCGAACCGTGACACGAAATCTCAATCGTATCTTCTCCTGTATAGGAATTCGGACCTTTAAAAACAGAAACCAATACCTGATCGAGCATGCGCTCTCCATCCACGATATGCCCCAGGTGTAGAGTATGCGTTTTTTGTTTGGTTAAATCTTTGTTTTTGATCGATTTAAAGATGCCGTTTACCAAAGTAATGGCGTCTTTTCCCGATACGCGTATAATAGCAATGGCACCTGCTCCCGAAGGAGTCGCTAAGGCGACAATAGTATCTTGTAATATCATGGTATACCTCTATAATAAGGGACAAAGATAATACTTATTGAGCAATCTCAGCGAGGAAGATGAATGGTGGACGTGAATGACCTAGGGGGGGGGAGACTTAGCTAGGAGATAACATAGAGAAAGAGAATAAATAAAAAGGAGAACCGCTATTTTTTGGCGACTGGAAACTAAAAACTTAATCTTAATTGCGTACCTTTATAAAAATCAAAATTTACGCTACTATGAAAAAAATACTTTTTCCAACGGACTTTTCGGAAACAGCAAATAACGCTTTAATCTACGCCTTAAAAATGGCTGAAAGCCAAAACGCAACACTTTTTGTACTGCATGCGTATGAGATGCCTGTTATTTCTGCAACTGCAAATCCCGTAATGGTTCAAGATGTTTACAAATCAATCGAATTGAGCAACTTCGAGAACTTTAAAGATCAGGTGCCATTTATCCGCGATATTGCCAAAGAAAACAATTTAGATCACGTGCCAATGCACTTCATCTTAGAAGAGGGATTCTTGAATACCATTCTAAAGAAAAGAGTAGAAGAGGAAGAAATTGATTTGGTGGTAATGGGGACAAATGGAAACTCAGGTTGGGATAGAAAACTACTAGGATCCAATACCGTTAATGCTATTAACTCCTTGAAAGCTCCTGTATTAAGTGTACCGCATGACGCTGTGTTTAACGGAATCAATTCTATCGCTTTCTCTACCTTATTCAATACAAGCGACAAAATCGTATTGGATAAATTAGTGAAAATTGCAAAAGGATATGATGCAACAATCAAGTGTATTCACGTGATTGAAGACGTGGAAAAAGTAAATCAAGAAGTGGTAGAAAGCTGGTTAGAATACTACGATGGAAATCCAATTACGTTTACTTTGGTAGAAGGAAAAGATGTAGAAAAAGAAATCTTCTCTTTCTTAGATCGCGAAAATATTGACCTTCTTGTATCAGTGAAGCGAAATAGAAGTTTCTTAGATAAATTGTTCACTTCGAGTATGACCAAAAAATTAAGCTATCACAAGCATGTGCCAATCATTGCTTTTCACGAAGAATAAAAACATAAAAAAAGTCGTAAAGTTAGTGCCTTACGACTTTTTTAGTTTATACTCCAGTAAAATAGCATTAATCTATTTTGTTTTTGTTGATCTCATCTTGAAGTTGTCTTCTGATTTTTTGCTCTCGCTCTAAAGATGATTTGCGGAACTCCTCCAGTTCTTCGTCCGTATCCTGTAGCTTACGAAGCGCCTCTTTGGTATCTACATTTGATTTTTTAAAACGGTAGTAAAAAACACCTGTCATAGCCAATAGAAAAGCAATAAGCGCTAGAATAAGGGTCTGAAATGTGTTTTTATCCGCTGCAATACCCAAAAACTTAAAGTTTTCCTCTTTGGCTAATGATGTTTTTAACTCCTGCTCCGCAGTTTCTAGTTTCTGACTAACGCCCGCCAACTCTTTCTTATGTTGGGCAACAAGTGCTTCTCCTTCAGCAAGCTTACTCTTGTATTGGCCAATCGAATCTTCTACATTTTGTTGAAGATCGAGTAAACTTTGTTTGTCGACAATTTTATAATTTTGGTAATTCGAAGATTTATTAAATAAAGAAGAGAATTGATTGTTGATGGTTTTAACATTGCCTTGCGCAAAAACTGTACTTGTCAGTGCTAGGGTGGCAACCAGTAAAATACGTTTTGTTCTTTTCATTGAGTCGCTATGTTTTATTACAAATTTTTCTAGAGCTCTAATATAAGTTATTTATTAGGATAAAAAAGCGTAGGTAAATAGATTTTTTAAGAAAATTTTATTTTTATTTTTTAGTCTATTAGTAAAATAAGTGTTATTAATATAAAAAATGAGATATTGTGTTTGATTATTTAATTGATTGAATAAAATAAGTGCGACTTTTATACCATTTTTTATCCTAAAGCGTTAGTTTAGAAGTAAAATTGAGAACAAATGAGAGTAAACTATTTTTCCACGGTGCTTTTACAGCTATTTTGTGTCCTTCTATTCTTCCTGGGATCAGGGACACACTACGGTCAATCTTTAAATCAAGATGAGGTAACTGCTGTAAAAATGTGGTTAGATGAAGATGGAGACAATAGTCTATATATTAACGTTAAGGCGGCTTGTAATAATTATGACAGTAAAAGAGCTTTTGAATACATCGGTTTACCTTCCTCAATTACACTAAAGCTAAAGAACGACCTCACCGATACGACTTTTGTTTACGAACATCCGCGTTATGATTCTTCCATGTTGATGTTTTACAGTGAATCGGTTTGGTTTAAAAATTACGGATGGAAGCAAGCAATCTTTATACCCTTATTTTACTGCAGTCAAAAACACGGAGCGACTATGCCCTTGACGTACCTTATTTTATTTGATCAACAAATGAAAGTCGTTCACCTGTCCTTTCAATGTAAACCGGAAGTGTGGGGGAGTTGTACGCCTTTTTTTAAGAAACGAGCAATAAAGTCGCAACTAGCTTCATTACCAGAGGCTCTACAAGTGGATTTTATTCAATATATTGAGAAGACCTATACCACACGAGAGGATCTCTATCCCAATCATATGACGTTTAAACAAAAAAAGTACAAGGATTGGAATTTAGCTTCTGTTGTATCAATTGTAGAAGCGAGCTATCCACATGAACTTTTACATCGATTGCACACCTTTATTGAAGACCAAAAATGGGAGCTTGCTACGGCTTATCTCAAAGAATTTGAGTATCTCTATGTCGATGCAGAGGGAATTGTCGTAATCGCAGGTTTTCGCACGAGTAAGCAAACGTTTAAAGAGCAGGCAGAGCGTCTAGCAAAGCAAGTAAGTGCACAAGAAGAACAAGTAGTTGCAAAGGCAGCATACGCTGTTGAACAAGGTGATTTTCAGCAGGCCTATAGTTTGTATAAAGCCATTCTAGAAGAAATAAAGCCGTAATTTTTGTCAACCAGTTCAAAGGCGTATCGTTTAACTAAATGAGAAAGAATCAAAAGACAACCAAAAATAAATAGTGACATGCAAAAAGCAATTCAAGATCTATATCCAGAAAATTTAGCCCATTGTTATGGGTGTGGTAAATTAAATCCTGCGGGACATCAATTGAAAACCTATGTAGAGGGAAAAGAAGAAACAATCGCACATTTTACACCAAAGGCCGAACATACTGCATTGGCAGGAAGTGTGTATGGTGGACTAATTGCCTCTTTATTAGATTGTCATGGAACGGGATCTGCGGCCGCATTTAGCTGTATGGCAGAAGGTTTACCCCTCGAAGAACCCCTTGGTGTTCGTTGTGTAACCGCTTCTTTAAAAGTTGATTTCAAGGCCATGACCCCCATGGGAGTGCCCTTAGTACTCAAGGGAAAATTGAGAAGTATAGAAGGGAGAAAAGTCTGGGTAGATATGACAATGTCTGCGAATAATGTGATCTGTGCAACAGGAGAAATCCTCGCTATTCGATTAAAAGAGGAGTAAAAATAAAAACGAGCGATGGAAAACTATCGCTCGTTTTAGTAACATTATGGATGGTCTACTATTTAGTAGGAAGTGTTCGCGTTAACCAACCTCTTCGATTGGCTGTTACAATCGCATAAGGTGTGATCCAAAATAGGGTGAATGTATAGAAAATACTATAGGTATACGCCCAAAATGAATCTTTAATGGTGTATTTATTGGCATAGAAAATAACTTGAATCGATGAGAAAATTAGAATCCCAGCCAAAGCACTACTGATAAACATAATCGGGTAGCTCAGGATCAGATAAAGCATTAACATCATCATCGGATAGGCTAAAATTACTTTGAGCCATTGATTCAGTAGCAAAATACGCGGACCAACTGTTGATCCTTTTCTGAACTTTGTAAAGGCGAATTTACTCATCATAATATTCTCGCGTACATTACTGCGTTCCCAACGAATGAACATTTTGTATAATCCCTTAAAGCTATTTGGAGTATCCGTTAACACATAGGCATTCTTTTGAAACAATACATGATATCCCTGTTTTAGAATCATATTCGTCATGGCGCGATCTTCTCCAATATCGGAAGGATTTCCCATAAAAGTTTGCGTAATCCATTGTTCTAAACAGTTCATCACTGCCTCTCTACGGTAAGCAGCCAAGGCACCAGGGGTACACAATACGGTATTCAATGCACTTTGAGCAGAGCGAATAAATTCAAAACTGAACACAAAACTCACATTGAGCATTTTGGGAATAATACCCTCTTCTGTATTTAGAACGAGTACATTACCACCAACAGCACCACATTGTGCATTGTTTACAAAGGGACTAACAAGCTGTCTTAGAGTGTCTTCTTTTACAATCGAATCACTGTCAACGGTAACAAAAACTTCTCCTTTACCCAGTTTGAACCCACGGTAAAGCGCATGTCTTTTTCCCATGTTTTTCGGTTGTTGATAAATCGTTACCCGATCACCTAATACTGCTTTGGCTTTTTGCATCCAAGCCCAAGTATCATCTTTACTACCATCGTCAAAGGAAATGATCTCCAATTTATCCGCAGGAAAATCACTTTGTGCTAAACTGATAAGTGTATCATACACCAAACGCCCTTCGTTATAGGCAGGTACAAGCACCGTACAGGTAGGTAATTCTTCATCTGATACGGGAGGTACAGGTTTGTATTTAAAGTATTGATAAAAGATATACAGCAAGAATAGAACTTGTACAGCTAGTAACCCCATGCTGATACCAAAGAATACTTGACCGCCAAAACCTTCTAAACGTTTCAACTGAATATTTGCAAAATAGGGCTGAAAACGATAGAGTATAATTACGCTACTGAATAGCAAGATAAAGGTAAGGGCTAAAACGAAATAGTCCGTTAAACTAAAACGCTTTTTCTTATTCAATTGCTGCGAGGATTCGCTATCTGAATAGGTTACATTGGGGACTTGGTTTGTTTTCATAATTTTGAGTTTTAAGGGAGAAGGGACTGAAATAAAGGCGATAAACAAGGTGTCTACTCGCGATTATCTTCTTCACTTATATCAGTGCAAGATGCATGCCAAGTGAATTTGCTGGGCTCAAGGCCCCTTTTTAATCTCAAACTTCCACACATTGTTGAATTGGACAACACTTTTATAGGGATAAAAGGAATTTGTTGTGTTTCTTTAGACATAAAATCACGCAATAGCCTCCCTTTCTCTATTATTTGCGATATAGGAGTCAATTGACTAAGGCAAAAGGAGAAGTTCCAAGGGGTTAGGCCACCACCTCTACTAGGGTATACAACCTTAAGCCCACGCTCTAGGTAATACAAATCTCAATGGGATCGTCCTCGTCGTCGTTTATTTTCAATCCGTTCTCCAATTAAAACCTTGGTGAAGTTATTTGATTTTGCATGGAAATTTGAAAATAAAACTGCTTAAAATCTGTTATCTTTGGATATTATATTAAATGTATCACATGAAAATACTAGTGACCGGTGGTCTAGGATTTATAGGTTCTCATACAGTTGTAGCTCTACAGCAAAAAGGATATGAAGTAGTTATCATTGACGATTTGTCGAATGCTTCTGTTGATGTAGTCCAAGGCATTAAGGCCATCACAGGGGTTCAGCCAACCTTTTATCAAATAGACCTAAGAGAGAAGCAAGCAGTGTTTGATTTTTTTGAACAGCACACAGACCTTGCAGGAGTTATTCATTTTGCCGCTTCTAAGGCTGTAGGAGAGAGTATGGCTAAACCCTTGCTATATTATGAAAATAACTTTTTCTCTTTAATTAATGTATTATCTGCCCTGCAACACTATGGGATAAAGAAATTCTTATTTAGTTCCTCCTGTACCGTATATGGACAAGGGGAGGTAATGCCCATCACAGAAGAGGAGTCGATTAAATCTGCTCTTTCACCTTATGGCAATACCAAACAAGTAGGTGAGGAGATCATCGTTGATTTGGCAAAGGTATTTCCTTTACAAGCCGTTTTGTTGCGTTATTTCAACCCGATAGGGGCACATGAATCAGGACATATTGGAGAATCACCACTAGGGGTTCCCTATAATCTGATTCCCTATATTACCCAAACAGCAGTGGGAATACGCGAGTATTTATCCATTTATGGGCAGGATTACGATACGCCTGATGGTACCTGTGTACGCGATTATATCCACGTAGTAGACCTTGCTGATGCTCATGTACGCGCAATGGAATACCTCATTCAAGAAAAAAACCAGCAGCAAGTAGAAGCATTTAATGTTGGCAATGGTCAAGGGTATTCTGTCTTGGAACTGCTACATTCGTTTGAACGCGTTAGTGGCTTAAAAATCAACTATAAAATAGTAGAACGCCGTCCAGGTGATGTGGATAAGGCATGGGCCAATACGGATAAAATTCAACGCGTATTAGGGTGGAAACCAACAAAAACATTGGATGATATGTTAGCCAGTGCCTGGAAATGGGAACAAAAGTCAAGAAATAACAACAATTGATCGAAGGAAACCAATGAATAAAATTAGCATTGAAATAAAGTGGGGAATTATCTTTTCCCTTGTGGGATTACTGTGGATGGTACTCGAAAAACTAAGTGGCTTACACGATACCTACCTCGATTATCACCTGTATTTAACCAATTTATTTGCGATTCCCGCTATCATCGTCATGGTTTTAGCACTAAAGGATAAAAAGAAAAACTTCTATGATGGCGATATGACCTATAGCGAAGGAATGCTTTCAGGAGTTGTCTTGTCTTTGGTGATCGCCATTCTCAGTCCACTAACTCAATGGATTACCTCTTATGTGATCACGCCCGACTTTTTTCCTCTTGTTATCAAGCGATCTGTCGAACTGGGATTTTATGAAACAGAACAAGATGCAGCTAGTTATTTTAACTATGGCAATTACGCCAAACAAGGGTTCTTAATGTCGCTTATGATGGGCGTAATTACAACCGCGATTTGCATGATCTTTATTAGATCAAAAGCAAAAAAAGAGTAAGTAAATTCTTTTTCTAAATATAAAACACTGGTCTATCTTAGATTGGTGTTTTTTTTCACTTTTTCTAAAATAATTGTTAAATAATTTTATTTAACTACCTTTGCCAAGTTGTTTTTAAAAATGCTAAAAAAGGGCAAAAGATAGCGCGTACACTGGTGATGTATGACTGGAATATACGCTAAATTAATTCTCTTGTTGGTATTTTGATATTTTCACCTTATGTCTGTAAATAAAAAAAGAAAAGAAACCTATCTTTTACTCCTTTTGTTTGTGTTGGTCTTTTTGCCCAACATTTTTTATTTTCTCCACTATACGATGTTGGAGTTTCGAATGTTCTTGAATAATGTCGTGTTTTTATGTCTGATCTTACTCTGCTGGAAAATACCGAAAATAGGAGCGGGAATAGGAGCGTTGTTACTCCTTGTTTTTACGCTAAATAACGGATTGAGTATTATGAGTTTTCTCATGTATAAGGAGGCATTTAATGTGGCGTTGGCTTATAATTTCTTAACGACAAATAAATCGGAAGCCCTAGAAGCCTTGCTGACATTTAAAACGGTGATTGTACTGCTTACCTTGTACTATTTTGCGCTAGGGTATCTTGTATATCAGGTGGCTAAACGGCAATGGAAAACGAAATATCTACTGTTGGTGGCTGTGGCCTTGTTGATTTATCCCATTGGATTTAAGTCCTATAGCTTTTATAAAAAAGACAAAGAATTAACAGGTGAATCCTTCGGATGGATGGCCAAGTATAACCTATGGACCAATACTCCTTTGTACAATATGGCCTCTTTTTATGAAGCCAATCGCTTTATAAAAGAGTTAGCCCTTATTAAAAAACAAAAAATGACTTATCCAGCCTTTGATGTTGAAGAGACTGATCTGGAGACCATTGTCGTTGTTTTAGGCGAGTCGGTTCGAAAAGATGTAATGGGAATTTATGGAGCTCAACAAGAGACGACTCCTTTACTTGAGAAGCGGATATCTAACCTCTTGGTTTATGAGGAAGCAGTTGCTCCGAGTTCTTTTACCAATACAGCCCTGACGTTTATGTTGTCTAAATCCATTCCTGTAGAGAAAAAAGATTTTCAATTGCAGCAGTTAAATGACAATATCATTGGATTGGCTAATAGTACAAATCTATGGAATACGTATTGGCTATCTAACCAAGACGAAATAGGAATCTATGAAAACCTCTATAGCATTATCACAAAAGACGCACAATATAGACAACATACAAAAGAAAAGAGCTATGACGAAGTCGTACTTCCTATGCTTGAACAAGCGTTAGGTGATTCAAATCAAAAACGCCTCATTTTTATTCATTTACAGGGAAGCCACATGAAAGTAAGCGAGCGTTATCCTGAAGCGTTTGAACGCTTTAAAATCGACGATCGCCCGTTGGTTAATGCCTACTTTAATAGCGTATTATACACAGATTATGTTTTAGATCAGATTATAAAAAAGGTCGAAAATAAAAAGAGTGTAGTTTTGTATTTGTCTGACCATGGACAAACGATGAAAAAGGATAAATATATTCACGGGTTTACCAAAAAAGGCTTAGAAGTACCTTTTGTGATTTGGCATAGTGATGCAGTGTCAGAACAATACAAAGTAACAGGTAGGGTGAACACCCCACTGTCCACAACAAACCTATATGCGATACTCAGTGATCTATTGGGAGTAAAAGGACTTGAAAAAAAGAATCCCAATACGGAATTAAGAGCACTTTCTCCTCGTTTTGAAATAGTGAGATACGATGAGGTAGAAAGTGATTAACTATTTTATTTAAGTGAAATTAATACTGAAATTGTTTATTTTTTTAAAATTGGTGAAATAAAATCAAAACTATTTCACAACCTATAATAAAGTTGTATCTTTAAAAGAAAAGAAAACATGAGCAGTATTATCTTAAATCGTATCAAGCAAAATGTAAAGCATTGGTATCTTCCAGTAATTCTAGGTGTAGTGTTTATTATCGCTGGAATCTTTATTATGATGACGCCCGTTGCGTCTTACCTATCCTTAGCCTTGTTATTTAGTTGGCTTTTCTTCTTTGCAGGAATCGCGGAAATAGCATTTGCCCTGAGTAATAGAAAAGAATTAGATGGCTGGGGTTGGATTTTATTTTCAGGTATTGTCGATGTGGTCTTAGGTCTTATATTATTAAGCCAACCAGCAATCACCCTCCAGGTATTGCCTATTTATGTCGGATGTGTTTTACTCTTCCGTTCTGTGCGCAGTTTGAGTATGGCAGTGGAATTAAATCGATATGGGGTAAAGGGAATTTCTTCGCTTGTTCTCTTTGGGATCTTAGGATTACTTTTTGCCATTTTTATGATGACAAACCTCGAAGCAGGAGCCTTTACGATTGTGTATTGGACTGCATTTTCCATTCTAACCTTAGGTTTGTTTAGTATTCTTTACGGTGTAAAACTAAAGAAACTAAAAAATAGAGGCGCTAAGATTAGTGAAGAACTAACTAAAAAGTGGGAAGCTATTCAAGAAGAAGTGAAAAAAGCAATGGATCGAGACTAGAGCAATTGAACATATAAAAAAAATAGGATGTCCCAAAAAGGACATCCTATTTTTTTTATATGTACTAACCGTCAACTGATTAACTGCTAACCTTATTATAAGCATCATAGATTAATTCTTCTATAGCATCGGAAATTTGTTTCTTTCCTTCTTCTGTATTGATATCGATGCCACAAAATTTACTTCCATTGTTTTTGGCGTGTAGGGATAGGTAGTAGATACCACTGATCACCAAGGCAAGGCGCGCTCGGATATCAACAGCGGAATGCTCAAAGTAGGGAATAACCTTAGAGAATAAGTTTTCCCCTAATTCCTCTCGGGCATCTGCTATTTTTCTCAAAATATCATTGTGTTCACCTACTTCCCAGTGAATAATACGCTGTAAAGAACGATCGTTTAACAGCGTATCAAATTGATTTTGCAAGAGCGCATTGATGTCGTTCTTGGTCAATTGATCCGGGTTTAGTAGTAAATGCTGTATACCCTTATTGGTTGTACTTTTGAAAAAGTCTTTTTGACTAATGTAGGCTTCTACTAGATTATCTACACCACCAAAGTACGTCCAAACTAGTTTCTTATCAACACCAGCAGCTTTCGCAATATTAGGCGCTGTAAGTCCTGTATATCCCTTCTTTTGCAGTACCTTACCCACAGCAGCAATCATCTTGTTCATCGTTCTGGATTTATCTCGTATGGGACCAGAAGAAACCTTCCTAACTTTTTCAGGTGTTTCTTTTTTACTTTCTTTTGGGGTGGATTCTTTTTTTCGCATCAGTTGTTGATTTTAAGGGGTAGATCGTGTGCGTTGTACCGTTTTTTTGGAATAGACAAAACAGAATCTACAATTTTATTGTACTTGATTCAAGTGACCAGAATAGTGTTTAAACTACTTCTTGTGACTTTTACTATAAAACTCGAATTTAATGTAAATATAGTTATAATAAAAGCGTTTGCTTTCGCATTTTAGCTGTTTTTTAAGATCAAGATAAAAACCCTTTGATTTTTTAAATAATGTAAAAAAGGTTAAAAAATACTTAAAAATATAAAATTAGTATGCTATTTGTATTGGTTTGGTAAAGTAATCAAAACAATGAACATAAAAAAAAGAATCTATATCATTTTAGATTGGTTAGGTATTGGCATTTTTCTCTTGTTGCTTGTTTTTAAAGGAGGAGCAAGGCGAGAAATTACCGCTGCTCGCTTTTTTGTTGGTCGATATCAGGGTGTTGTCGTATTTGAAGATCAACATCAAAATATTCAATGTGATACCACATTTATTGAGGTCATTAAGATAGGACCTAAAACTTCCTTTGTGTTTTCAGGTGCTATACCGACAATTTCCAAAGTCATCTTTGAAGAAAATAGAGCCAAAAACCTGCTAAATCAAAACGCCTTAGATACCAATTACATCCGAATGGATACCAAAAAATTAGAGATTTTGTTCACAGAAGGAACAAAAAGTTGGACGGTATATGCAGGTCGAAATTAACATCGAGGTTGATGATCTTTCGTTTCTTTTTTAGGTAATAAAGGTATGATTATCAATGGATATAGCGTGTATTTTTGGCGTTAGATCCAAAACATTTCGCTGTTTGATGATGGGGGAAGCCGCAGCGGAAAGACTGTGCTTTCGACCTTCGATCAACTGCTTATCCGTTACTTTTTTGAGTAAAAGTATTTTCTGTTTTTCCTTTTTTAATTCGATGAGTAGGTAATTCACTGTAGGCAAATCACCATTTTTTAAGGGCTGATCATCTGTTATAAATGCCTCCTGCTGGAAGTATAGGTCTTCAATGGATCCTAGAGCAGCTTCCATCTTATTTTTGTTTTTCTCTAACAGCTTTACTAATTGCTTGTTGTATAATAGACTTAAGTGCGTGGATTCATCTCGTGTGAGAAAGAGCGGAGCTATTTTGCAATTGCTGTGGTGAATGGCAAAAACTTGAAGAACAATTGGATCACTGAGATCCAAGAATAATTCGATGGGGCGGGTTAATTCTAATTCTTTCATGGCAATGGGTTTTTTATTTACTCTTAAATATACGTATTTTAATGCGTATTATTCTTATGAAAACGATTTATTTGTTTGGATTATTGTTGTATATATCGGGTAAATGACAAAAAAAACTCAAAAACCTAGTCGTTTTTTGATGCTGACCTACCGTCAAACAAGAAATGGCCCCACCTACTGGGCTTATAGGTTTTTAGGAAGAAAAATTGAATTTAGAACGACAAAACACCCTATTTTGTGCTAAAAAAAAATTGGAATCAAAGGTTTGATTCTCATGAGGTTAGTTTAATGCTACCTTGTTGTATTACGCAATTCGTAAAGCGTATTTCTTTAAATTAACGAAAGTTTGTTAAATATTTGTAAAAGGAAAGACTGCAAATATTTTTCTTGTTATAAAATAACAAATTTATGAGTTAGATTGAAAACACGAAAAGAATATGAGTAATAAATCGTCGATTAAAAAATAGATTCAGGTCCCCAATTTGATTTTTGTGTTACTATATTTGTGTTTGATATTCAGCCTATGTTTTTACATAGGCTTTTTTGAGTTGCTTTAAATGTAATACTCCTCCGGTGAGAACGCATCGAAGAATGTAGCCTATAGCAAAGTAGTACAGTCTATAAATTTCTATTATAATAAATATAAGCCATTCTTATCCTGAATTAGCTTAAAAAGTGCGATTTAATGAACTTTAGAATAATATTTTGTATTCTGGTTACTGTTTCTGGCTACGCTCAAAATAATGCATTCGATAGCCTTTATTTACATACAACGAAGGTTGTTTTGACTGATACACCCCAAGATGTTTTGATGCATATTTCTGATTTAGAACAATTAGCAAGTACGCCTGTGCAACAAATAGAGGTTAGCCTGTTAAAGGCATCTTTACTGCGACAGTACGGGGTGCGGGATAAAGCGATCTTAACCTTAAAAAAGGCGGATAGCCTTGCTGCAAATGCACGTCATATCAATCTGCAAGCGAGAATTCAAGGGGCCTTATCCACCCTGTATCGCGAAAATGGAATCGAAAGTTTAGGTAAGTTGTCCTTGGTGAAAGCCAAACATTGGAGTAAGTTGATGAAAGATCCCTTAGAATTGGCTATTTTAAAGGGAAATCTACAACAAGAACAAGCGTACTACCACATGAGAGGTACACGGTTTGCTGATGCAATCACCTCGTTAAGTAAAGGACGACTCGAATTTGAAAAAGTGGAAAATGTTGAACAGCGCTTTTTTTATCTCGCAAGTACCGATCAATTAATTGGGGAAAACTACATGAAACTCGGAAAAGTGAATCATGCAGTGAAAATACTTGAACAAGCCTTGGCTGAACTGCAAGCTTCTAATAACCCTCAAAGTCCATTAAAAGGCTTTATATACAATAACTTAGGTGTTTCTTATTTAAAAAGCCAAGATTATGAAACGTCCTTATTATTTTTAACTAAGGCTAATGAGGTAGCCGAACAATCAGGTTTTCTCGCTTTGAAAAAACAAGTTTTTGCATCTTTAAAAGAGTATGCAAAACAGATAGAAGATACAGAGCAGTATGTTAAGTACAATGAAAACTATGTGCAACTTGTGGAACAAGAATTTGCCGTACAAGCTAAAATTGCCAATTACCTCGTAGAGTCCTACTATGAGAAAGAAGGCGAAATCTCTGTGGCTTACAAAAACTACGTTTTATATAGCCTATCCATAGGAGGAGGGATTCTGCTGTTTTTATCCTTGTCTTTGTATCACAAGCGGCAGTTGACTAAGCGAAGTCGCAAGAGCCAAGCAGTTGCTGCTGTCGAGCCAGAACCAAGGACGGAGAGCGAAGCAGAACAAGTGAAAAGCGACAAAAGCGTGGATTACAACTATATTTCCAAAGAGATGGAAGAATTGATTCTCCAAGGAATTAAGACCTTTGAACAACAACAGGGATACTTAAAACACGAAATTTCACTGAGTAAACTCGCAAGTCAAATTGGGGTCAATCACCGCTACTTATCCTATGTGATTAAACACCACAAGCATACTGACTTCTCTAGCTATATCAATACGCTTCGCATTGATTATATCGTTGCTGTACTTGAGGCAAATCCCGAGATGCTCAAGTATAAAATTAGCTATTTGGCTGATTTATGTGGATTTGCTTCTCACAGTCGTTTTACCATAACATTTAAGCGAATTAAAGGCCTATCACCTTCCACTTTTATTGAACAAATCAAGGACAAAAACTAGTTTTCTTTTGCAATTGGCCTGTTTCTAGCGTGTTACCAAAAAGTTATCTTATTGTGTAGCCGTTGGTGGTATTGTTTTTTTTGATGAAATTTAGTATATCAAAAGAAAGCATATGGAACAGTATTATAAACATAGTTTTTTTGTGGATGCTGGTGTAAGCATTCCCACTGGCAAGGAAGTCAATAAATTGCAAGTGCGATTTGGATTTTCTGATGAGATGCGAAAATTGTTACTCGTTCAAAGTCAAGGAAAAGGGATGCATAACCTGGTGCGTTCAGCGATTTCCTTGGAAGCAGTAGAGGGGATAGTAGAATGGTATACTTTTGATGGGATAGATGATACACTGGATGTTATTGAACGCAATGAAGACTGTATCCTATCGGACTATTTGTTTGTCTTTGCTCAAGATCATAAAGGAAATCAATATGCCGAAATTACCAAAGGACGATTGACAGGACATATTGTGTGGCTCAATGCCTTGTTTTATGACGATGTGGATAGTCTAGAAGAATTGTTAGAAGAGTATCTCGATTCAGCTGAAACTGAAAGGGGATGTGTCGATGATGAGTTGGTCTTTCAGTTGCTGTATACCAGCCAGCAGCTAGTTGCCATACAAGCTCCTTCATTGGAAATGTTTCTGTGTTAAAAGATAAAAATAAAATTGCTTATTCCTTTGAATAAGAATTGATGCGTTTTTTTAGTTTGTCAAGCCTGTATAATTTTTTTATACAGGCTATTTTGTAAAAAATAAAAGAGAACAGAATCACGTGTTCTAGCTGCTGGTAGAATTGGAAGGGAATGATAGGCAATGGGTCCATACTGAGTCCATACTGAGTCTATTAAAACAAGACTTTTTTATAGTATCACTATGGACTCACTAAGCAGTTACTAGGGAAGTACAAGGGTGCACTACCGAAGATAACTGGTTCATAGGACGGTAAAAAAAGAGGGTGTCCCAAAAGGGCACCCTCTTATGTATATGTTTATTTTGATCGATTAAGGCATTGGTTGAGCCAAGTGATCAAAGAAGTATTGCGCAATTTTTGTATTCAAATGCACGCGATCTAAACCTCTAACATTGTGCTCGTGGTTTGGATACAAGAAATAATCCACTTGCTTATTGGCTTTGATACACGCTTCAATAAACAACATGGAGTGTTGTTGTACCACTACAGGATCTTGTGCCCCATGAATAATCAATAGCTTATTGTCTAGTTTTGAGGCTTTGTTTAATAGACTTGTGCGCTCGTACCCTTCTGGGTTTTCTTGAGGCGTATCCATGTAACGTTCGCCATACATGATTTCGTACATCTTCCAGTCCATTACAGGTCCACCAGCAACACCAACTTTAAAAATAGAAGGGTAGTTCACCGATAAAGTTGTTGTCATGAATCCACCAAAACTCCATCCATATACCCCTATTTTATTCTGATCTACATAAGGTAATGTCTGTAAGTATTTCACCCCAACCAGTTGATCCGCCATTTCATTTTGTCCCAATTGACGGTGAATAACGTGTTCAAAATCTCTTCCTCGGTTAAAGCTTCCTCTGTTATCGACCGTAAATACAAGATAGCCTTGTTGCGCCATATAGTGGAAGAATAACGAAGAACCCGCTAACCACGTATTGGTAATTAACTGCGCATGTGGTCCACCGTACACATAAACCATCACAGGATAGGTTTTGTTGGCATCGAAATTAGCTGGGTAAATCACACGGGCATTTAGCGGTGTTTTTCCATCTGCTGCTGTTAGCGTTACGATTTCTGTTTTAGGTAAGCTAACAACGCCTTGGTAGGGATCTTTGGCTCGAAGTAATTCTACTTCTTTTTGATTGGATGTCTGAACCAAAGCCACGCGATTGGGAACATCATAGCTGTTGAACGCATCGAGGAACAAGCTTTTATCTTGGTTAAATAAAGCCTCATGTGTACCCGAAAGTGTAGTAATTTGCTCCGTTTTTCCCTTTTTGATGTTGACTTTAAAAATTTGTCGATCTAAACCTTGGTTGGTTACTCCCGTGTAGTATATGTTTTTACCCTCGGCATCAAAACCGATCAAATCAGCAACAATCACATCTTCATGACCTAAAGATTTGATTAATTTACCTTCTGTTGAATACAAATACATTTGACGGTATCCGTCTTTCTCAGATAAATAAATAAACGATTTATTGTCTTCTGGATTGAAAACCAATCCTTGTGAAGGCTCAGTATAGGTTGTTGATTTCTCCTCGAATAGCGTCGCTTCTAAAGCACCTGTTGCCGCGTTGTATTTATTGAGTTTTAAGTGGTTTTGCTCGCGATTTAATACCCCTACATAGACGTAATTACCCGATGGATCCCAAGTTACCATGGTCAAAAACTGGTCTTGATCTCCTGTTTGTAAGGTAACTTTGTTCGCTGTGTATACATCATAAATCACAAGAGAAACGCGTTCATTCGCCATACCCGCCATCGGATATTTGATGTTTTTATTTTCCGCTACTCTGGGATCCCATTGTACTAAAGGATAATCCGTTACCTCTGCTTGATCGTTTCTATAGTAGAGTAATTGTTCTTGTTTAGGACTCCACCACATGCCCTTGTTGATGCCAAATTCATTGCGGTGAGTATTGGAACTACCATTGACAATGGCCTTGTCTGTATCTTGCGTTACAGCGATTAGCTGCCCTTTCTTATCCGCAATTTCAATGTTGTTCTCATTTAACCAAGCAACGTATTCTTTATTTCTCGATACAAGGTATTCTTGTCCGTGAACTGGAACCTTTTGAATTAGAGTAACCTTTTGATCTTGGGTGTTATAGTGAAACAACCAGCGGAACTTTTTCGCTGTATCTATTGCAGAAAAAGTTAAAGTACTTTCATTTTTCCAAGCTAAATCACTAGGGAAAGAAGTCAGTTTGAATGTGGCTTCTTGTGTCGAATTAGCGATTGCCGTTTGCAAGTCCGCTATGCGAAGTAAAAAGGTAGGTGTCCAGTTTACCGCTTGTGTACGGATGAATAAGCTGTCTCGTTTTGCATTTAAGTGAGTGAAAGCATGGGTATCCTTCCAGCTCGGTTGTGTTAATTGCTCTGGTGCAAAAGAAGTGTACTGGCCTAACGTCGCTTCTTGCATGGTAAGATTGCGTTGTGCAAAAAGTAAATTACCTGTAAGTAAAGCTAGGGCAAGTAATTGTATTTTTTTCATTCTATGAAGTGATTAATTTTAAAGGTCACTAAGGTAGGGTTTTTCTCTTTTCTGACCAATTAGATTGTGTAGATGTCTTGACCCTTAGGCTAAATATAATAGCGGATAGGCAGTATGAACCCATAGCAAAATGCGATAAAAGAAGTAAATATAGCTTTATTTTAGAAGATTTACTTCTAAATGCAGGAAGAGGTAAAAATATTTTAACGCCTAAATATTCTCGAATTGAGAATAATGAATGGATAATGTTATTTATTTCGTTGTGAAAGGAAATAAGTTTTGGTAAAAAAGAGTCATTATTTTTTAAACACTGAAAATACAGTAAAATTGTTTAAAATTTTAAATTAATATATTTGATACAACAATTCTGATTGATCTTTATATTATTTATTTTTTTACGTTAAAATGAACCACAAACTAATAATTGATTTTATGCATCTGCTCTTTGAGTTTGAAAAGGAGACGAAAGAAGAGTTATTTTCTATCTATGCTCCAACTATCACAGGGTTTAAGCAATGGGTTCGAGATAAAATGACACAGCTACAAGAGGAGGAAATACCAGGAGTAGAAGCTAAAGTAAGTACAGAGCAAAATATAGCACTATCTTTTTTTAAATTGGCCAATTACAGCAAGATGTATTGGCGTTCCGTTTTGGCAGATAGTCCGCTTGCATTACCTGATAATTTAATATTCTTGATGAATTTATGGGTGCATGGTGAAATGACTAAAATGGAGCTAATTCGCAAGAGTACACAAGAAAAACCAACGGGCATGCAAATTGTCAATCGACTGATTGAGTTGAAGTTTGTTTGCCAAAAAGACTCAGAAGTAGATAAGAGAAGTAAGATCGTTGAGATCACAACCTTAGGTGAGCAGGAATTAATGAATAATAGGGAAGATATCCAGAAGATTTCCCAAGTAATCAACGGTAATTTAAAACAGACTGAAAAGCAAAGCTTAGTCCAATTACTGGATAAGCTCCTGTATTTTCACGATGATGTATTTAGCGATACGAAAAACAGAGAAGAGTTGATTTACTTTATTGCTAATCGCGAGAGATAGGATTTGGTTCACAGTTCACTTGACAGTTTACCACTCACCACTCACCACTCACCAATAAAAGTTATCGCTTCAAATCGACATCTTTAAGTGGAATTACTTTGGTTTTATACTTGAATTTGTGGTACAGATAAAAGAACAAGAAAAAGGGAATACCCATATAGGTAATGAATACGCCCTGCCAATCGACAATTCCTTCAAAGATCATCTGGCTATCCTGTCCAATAATGACAAATAGGCAAAGGACGAAAGCGAAGATAGGGCCAAAGGGAAAGAGTTTGGCTTTATAGACTAATTTTTTAGTGTCATAGCCTTGTGCGACATAGGCTTTTCGGAATCGGTAATGGCTGAGAGCAATACCCAACCAAGCGATAAATCCTGTTAATCCTGAAGCGGCGAGGATAAAGTCAACGGCTTGAGGAGTAAACGATTGAATAATAAAGATGATCAATACCACCAATGCAGTGGCTAATAGGGCTATAATGGGCACACCTTGTCCGTTGGTTCGACCAAAAGAACGATGAGCCATTCCGTCTTTTCCCATCGCATAGAGCATACGGGTAGAAGCGTACATTCCTGAATTTCCAGCAGAGAGAATAGAAGTTAAAATAACGGCATTCATCAGAGCAGCTGCAAATGCCCAATGGGCTTTTTCAAAGACTAAGGTAAAGGGGGATTTGGCAATTTCTGTAATATCGGCCCCTAGGAGTTGAGGACTGGTATAGGGAATGATTAACCCGATGACAAAGATAGACAGAATGTAAAAAATAAGAATTCTCCAAAATACTTGTTTGATGGCTTTGGGAATGTTTTTCTCTGGGTTTTCTGATTCACCTGCTGTAATACCGATGAGCTCTGTTCCTTGAAAAGAGAACCCCGCAATTAAGAATACGCCTAGTACAGTTAAAAACTTACCAGAGAATCCCTCTCCTACAAAGGGAGCATCGCCTAGGGTAAAGTTTTTAAAACCAATGTATTCGCCGCCTAGAATACCGAAAATAGTCAACAGCCCAACAGCTAAAAAGACGATAACCGTTACCACTTTGATAAAGGCAAACCAGTATTCAGATTCACCATAGGCCTTTACAGATAAGGTATTTAAACCTAAAATAATGGCAAAGAAGCACAGACTCCACGCCCAAGGAGGCAGAAAGTTCATGGGCTCCCAATAGGAGATAACCAAAGCGGCAATAGAAACATCCACAGCAACTGTAATGACCCAATTAAACCAATAGTTCCATCCTAAGGCATAGCCCAAAGAAGGATCTACAAAGCGAGAGGCATAGGTGCTAAAAGAACCTGATACTGGAAGGTAAGTTGCCATTTCACCTAGAGAAGTCATCAAGAAGTAAACCATAACACCTATGGCTACATAGGCTAATACGGCCCCGCCTGGCCCTGCTTGTTGAATTGCTTCTCCACTTGCCATGAATAGCCCCGTTCCAATACACCCACCAATGGCAATCATGGTAAGGTGACGAGCTTTGAGTTTACGCTGTACGCTTGAGTTATCGTTCTGCTGTTCCGTCATTTTTTTATCCTTTCAAACAAATGTAACGATTAATACGAGTTTTTACTCCTGTTTTCGTCCGTAATATGTGAAAAATTGGAGGAATAGGAAGGTTACATTTGTTTTTTATAGGTGTAAGTCCTGAACAAGCCCGTCAATACGAAGCCTAAATTCCTTATTGCTTTGTTAAAAAATAGCTTTTTCTTAACTTTAAGTGTTTTTGGTTGCTAGTGTTTTTAATTGTTTTATCATAATATTGTTGTGTTAAATGTGTGAAAATGCTAATTATGTTGTGTACGATGAAGTAATGTGTTGGTATTACTGTATAAACCATTAATTTAGTTTATTGATTCAACAATACATAAAAACTAAATATTATGTTAAGGATAAAGTCGAGAATACACGGAATTATACTGGCCTTAGTATTGATTCCAACACTTGTTTTTGCGTCGCCTACTCTTAGTAGTTGGGCGAACAAAATGCAGCTCTATTTTGTCGATACGCTCCCTTTCTTTGATTGGAGTGTAGGAGAAAGAATTGTGCAGCCCCAGCTATTGCTCGCGGATGAGGATTGTGTGCCCATCACCCAATTGCCCTTTACGGAGACATTTGCCAGTGATTCAGAAACAAAACGCTGTTGGACTGTCATCAATAATAATGAAGATGATAGTACGTGGGATTTAACGGATGAGAATAATCCTTTTATAGGGGATCAAGCGGCCGTTATATCAACGGATGGCTTGGATGGAGAAAATGACGATTGGCTGATTTCACCTACTATTGTAGTAACAGGTAATCAGCGACTTCGATACCAGTATCGTGTTGAATCAAGTTTCGAACCCAATGATTTTCGCGTGATGTTGTCCACAACGGGAACTGCTGTTGATGCTTTTGATCAAGAGCTACTTCCTCTGAGAGAATACGATAATACAACCTATAAAGAAGAAATTATTTACCTCAAAGATGCCAATGGCGATCTCCTTGAAGGGGAAATAAACCTTGCGTGGCATGTTCCGCCAGGGGGGGGAGATGGATGGCGTTTATACATTGGGCAAGTTATTGTGGAGGATATTCCCGCTTGTCCTACGCCTGTAAACATACAGCTGTCTAACTATACAACCGTAGGCGTTCAAGTGGATTGGCAACAAGGATATGAGGAAGAAGAGTGGGAGTTAGCCACACGTGCAGTAGGGGCAGCCATGCCTACTTCTGGTACTGTTGTTGATGAAACGACATATACCATAACGGGATTAACGAGTAATACGGAATACGAGGTTTTTATTCGTTCTAAATGCAATGGGGAAGAGGGAAGTGTCGATTCAGAATGGGCAGGTCCTATTCGTTTTAGAACGAATATGACTCCTGCAACTTTACCGTTTCTAGAAGATTTTGAAGGACCGAATGGTTTTGTGTTTGTTGATACCAAAGAAAATAAATGGAACCTGGGTACAGCAGTGAATAACGGTGGGACTCATGCTATGTATATCAGCAATGACGAGGGCGTTTCATATCAATATACCACAGACGATGAGGATTGGGAAAATACCGTATCTCATGCGTATAAGGATTTTGCGATAGACGCAGCTGTCAATGAACTTCAATTGACTTTTGACTGGCGTTGTATGGGAGAAGGCGAGTTTTGGGCCAGTGACTATTTTCGCGTTTGGATCGTTCCTGCTGATTATCAGATCGTACCCAACGAACCGATTGACGAATTTGATGATGGCGTGTTGCCTATTGGAGCCACGGATTATAAATCGAATAATACCTTCGTAAATGAATTGATCTTTTTTGATGGCTCGCCTTATGCGGATGGAACAATTCGCCTTGTTTTTGAATGGATTAATGATGCGGTGAGTGGTATTCAACCTCCAGCGGCTATTGATAATATTGATTTGAGACCGGTGCTTTGTAGTCGACCGCAAGATTTAAGCTTAGACCGCGCAACGGCAACTCAATTTACGGTGAGTTGGACGCCTGCTGTGGACGTGGACGACTATGAGCTTATTATTCGAACGAATCCACTGCCAGCGGTGGTAGATGCAGATGTTCCCACCCATACAGCGGAAGGGAATACGTTTACGTTTACAGAAGTAAACCAAGGATCGTTTTACTACGTTTGGTTGAGAACCGCTTGTGATGCTGACAATAAGAGTAAGTGGATCGGACCTTTAGCCGTAAATGTGCCAAAAATTCCGCCAGTAACCTTGCCGTATAGTGATGACTTTGAAGAGAATGTGTACTTTCAAACTACACTAGGGGAACAAAATAAATGGGTAGCTGGAAATGCAATCGCTGCCAGCGGAACACGATCGTTGTATGTCACGAATGACGAGGGACGTAACAATGCGTATTTTGGAGAGGTTAGCGAGGTTATTCACGTATTTAAAGATTTTGTTATTCCTGCCAATACGCAAGAAGTAGACCTCTCTTTTGAATGGAGAGCCTTTGGAGATACAACAATTGATTGGGATACCTGGGAAGAAATACCGAGTGACTTTATGAAAGTATGGCTTGTGCCAGCGTCATTTACACCAACGGCGGGTACGTTAATTACCCCCGCGGCGAATCGCATTGAACTAGATCCAACGAATCCGTTTTACCAGAAGAGAAACTTTACCCAACAACGCTATATTGTGCCAGCTACGGCTTGGGCAGGACAAAACATGCGCTTAGTGTTTGAATGGACACACAATGATTTTAGCCAAAAACAACCTCCTGCAGCAGTAGACAATTTAGTTGTCAAAGAGTATAGCTGTAAGGACGTAGAAGACTTAACCGTGAGTCGAATAGAAAACACGACTAACTTTGAGGTGACTTGGACGCCAGCGGCAGGTCAAACCAAATGGGAGGTGTTTATTATTGAGAATGGTCAACCTTTTCCGCTATTTAGCGATACGGGAATTGTCGTTGAAGGTGATCCTTCTTATCTCATCGAAAATGTGCCAGAAGGCGATTTCTATAAAGTATTTGTACGTCCTATTTGTTCAGAAACGAGTGTTGGATGGTGGACAGGCCCTGTGGATTATGCTGTTTTCTATCCTCCAGGCTGTGCGAGTATTACCATTGAAGATTTAGATTTGGATGTTTCCGTTGAGGGCGAGTATATTATTTGTTCAGAAGATCCCTATCCCGTGGACCTAAAAGCTGACTTTTACGATATTAAATCAACAACAGAATATGTGGTAGAACCAATCGAATACAAGCCGCCATTTCCGTTCTTTGGCGGTGGTGCAGTCGATTTAATTGATGATGACTATTGGTCTGAAGTTATCGATTTAGGATTTGATTTCTGCTTCTTTGGCAATAGTTATGACAAGGCCTTGATCAATACCAATGGCGCAATTAGCTTTAGTATTGCAGGCGAAGTTGAGGGAGGACGCTATCAGCCAGATAGTGGATCAAGTTGGCAATTTAACGATGAACTGCCGTTTGAAACAGAGGATGATCTATCGCCATTTGTCAATGCCATTTTTGGTGTAATGCAAGATTTGAATCCCGATCCTAGTTCAGGGTCTTCGCCTGATGATTTTTCGGTTAATTACCAAATTATTGGTGAATACCCTTGTCGTGCCTTGGTATTTAATATCTATCACCTGGGCTTGTTTGATCAGCGCTATGATCCTGATGATATAGAAGGATCGACGCAAACCTCGCAAATTGTACTATATGAAATAACGAATATTATTGAAGTCTATGTGAAAAATAGACCGGTAGTAGCAGCAGGTGAACAGGGACACAACGATGGTAGTGGTGTAATTGGTATTCAAAATGAAGATGGTACGGTTGCTTATGTTCCTGAGGGAAGAAATACGGGGACCTGGGTAGCACAGAATGAAGCCTGGCGCTTTACACCCAATGGACCTTCCATTGCTACGTTTGAATGGTTGAGAGATGGAGCGTTCTTCTCAGAAGATACGGATATCTCAGTCACGATTGACGGGTCAACCACCTACACAGGGGTGATTAAATATGCGCACTGTAATGGGGAAGAAATGGTGATTAAGAAAGATTTTGCCTTCTTAAAAGAACCGATGGAATTTACAACACCTAAAAAACTGTTTGACTGTGCGAAGAAACCAGGCTCAACATTTACGTATAACTTGGATGAGAACATCCCTGTAGTTTTAATAGGTTTAGAGGCGGAAGAGTATGAGGTAGCCTACTATAAATCACAAACGGATGCCGATGCCGAAGAAAATGAACTAAATGCAGCATACGAAACACAGACGCCAAATGAAGATACCATCTTCATGAAGATCACTAACAAACTGACGCATTGCTCCAAAGTAATTTCTTTTACCTTAGGAGTGAATGAACAACTAGGGGCAACGCAAGTGAAACCTATGGTTCAATGTAAAGAAGTCACTTTACCTGCTTTAGCTCCTGGAGAAGCTTATTATACCGAACCGTTTGGTGGAGGTATAAAATATGATGCTGGAGCGCGCTATAATGAGGTAGGGTTGCATACGATTTATGTGTATAAGGAGGATGAAAAAGGGTGCTATGGGGAATCTACCTTGACGATCGATATTTTACCCGAGGTTTTTGCCCCAATTATCGAAGATAAGGTGTTTTCTTGTGAGGCCTTTAAATTACCTGTTCCGCCAGAGGGAACGAAGTATTATACAGAACCGAATGAGAAGGGAATTGAACTGCATGCCGATTATGAGGTAATTGTTCCGATGACTATTTATATGGTGACGCGAAATGGAGATCAAAAGGTGTACTGTTATGATGAAAGTAGTTTCAACGTTGATTTTGAAGATTGTCCTATTCCAAAAGGAATTTCACCTAATGGTGATGGAATCAATGACGCTTTTGATTTGAGTAATCACGGGGTAGCTAAGATTCAAATCTTTAATCGATATGGAGTAGAAGTATACACCAAATCGGGTAGCTATAAAAATGAATTTGTTGGAAAAGATAATGCTGGTAATCAATTGCCAAGTGGCACATACTACTATGTCCTGGTCTCTCATGGAAAATTGAAAACAGGATGGGTTCAACTTAATTATTAAATAAAAAAGAGGGTGTCATGACACCCTCTTTTTTTTATCTTTTATTCTTGAAGTAAGAATGTTTTAAAGTCCGTAAAGTTTAGTGGGTGAACCCCGTGTCCTACTGGATACTCTTTATAGGTGTGTTTGATTTTTAACACGTCTAAGATAGGCGAGGTCCTTCTAGCCCAATCTACAGGAATCACTTGATCCACAGTACCGTGGGAAGCAAAGACTTGCAGTTGACTGAAATCACTGTCTTCAAAACCAGCTTTGATAATATTGGCATTAAAATAGCCACTTAGCGCTACGACTTTATTGATTTTTTCAGGATAAGACAAGGCAATAGCATAGCTCAAAATAGCGCCTTGACTGAAACCTACCAAGTTAATGTCTTGCGCATCAATCGGGTATTTTGCTTGTAATTCATCGATGAATTGTACAATCAAATCCCTAGATTCAATCGCTTGTTGATCATCAGAAAACTTATTGGCATCTGCATCAAAGTGAATCGCATACCAAGCATAGCCATAAGGCGGAACAGGGTAGGGTGCTTGTGCAGATACAATATAGTAGTGATCCGGAAGTTCACGAGCAAAAGAAAATAGATCTTCTTCATTACTTCCATAGCCGTGTAAAAGTAAAATAAGCGGATTCTTATCCTTTTTTACCTTAGGCTCTTGAATTAAGTAGTTAATTGAAAGGGATGTCTCCATAATTAAGCCGATAATTTGTCAAACCATTTTTGAAAATAACCGCCGATTCCTGGCAGTACGCGAACTTCTCCTTGTGTAGTACCCAAAAAGCTATAGAACCACAGCACTACAAAACAAATGTAGAAGGGAACCGTAGCAAATAGCGAATCTACATTCGATACAAAGTAACCGAAAACATAAAACATCAGGTGCAAACCAAAGGTTTGTTTGATGTAAAAACCTGCGTATTTATTTTTGGGTTCAATATTCATGAAAATGACAATCATACACCCTAAAATAGTAAGGTGAGAGGCCAATGCCATGTTTTTACCACTTTCGATTTCTTTTGCTGAAAACGTTTTAATCATACTGTTTGAAATAATATAAGTTGTTTTTAGTGGAACTAAAAATTAAATGTTTGCTTGTCTTGACGAATAGCGCCATATACTTTTCCTCGCATGGTTTCTCCTAAAAAGGCGGAGTTTTTAGATTTCGATAGGATGCTGTCTTTGGTAAATGTCCAAGCGCCTTCTGTTGTAAATAAGCTGAGGTTTACTTCATTTCCTTCTGCAATTGATGCGGTAGGTAAACCAAAGATGGTACGTCCTGCTGTTAGTTTCGCTACAACTACCTCAAGCGGTAAAACGGTATTCAAGGCACCAAAGGCAGATTCTAATCCGATAGTTCCCGAAGTAGCCAGGTCAAATTCCAATTTCTTATGTTCAATATCTAAAGGCGTGTGATCCGTCGTAATACAATCGATGGTATGGTCGAGAACACCTGCTAGTAAAGCTTGTCTCGTTGCTTCCTCTCGCAAAGGAGGTGAAACTTTATGACGGCTGTCAAATTCTGTTAATTTAGCATCCGTCAACACCAATTGATGTACAGCTACACTACACGTCACTTGTAATCCTTTGTTTTTTGCTTCTCGGATTAATTCCAGCGATTTAGCTGAAGAAACAGTAGGGATGTGCATTTTGCCACCTGTGTATTCCAACAAGAATAAGTTACGCGCAATTTGCAATTCTTCTGCTAAAGGAGGTATACCCTTTAAACCTAAGGTAGTACTAGTCACACCTTCGTGAACAACACCTTTTCCCTTGATGCTTTTGTCCTGAGCAAATGCCACAACTAATCCATCAAAATCTTGTACATACTGCAAGGCAATCTTTAATACGTTGGCATTGTCAATGGCTTTTTTATAATCGCCAAAAGCAACAGCACCTGCATTTTTCATGTCGTATAACTCAGCCAAATCCGTTCCTTCACTTTTCACAGTTAAGGCTCCAATAGGCAATGCTTCTGTTGTTTGACCCGCTGCTTTTTGTTTGATGAAGGTAACAAGGCTTTGATTGTCTGTGATGGGGTTGTTATTCGATTCGATGGCTACTTGCGTAAATCCACTTCGCGCTGCTACTTCTAATCCATGTACGAGGGTTTCTCTTTCTTCGTAACCTGGTTCACCAAAGGAAACCGAAGTATCAAACCAACCTGGAGAAACACACAAATGATCCAACTGAATTACCGTAGCATCTTCTACTGTAATAGCAGCTGCTATCTTTTCGATTTTTCCATTTTTAAGGTGTAAATCAACAACTTGATTGTTGAAAGAACTTGTAGCATCTATGATTTTTGCAGATTTTAAAATGATATTCATTTTAGTGCGAGAATTAAATTAGTTATGTGTAGTTAATGAGTACAAAAATACTTTTTATTTTTTGCTTTTGCGAGTAAGAAGTCGAAGAAAACCACAAAAAAAATACACCCCTTATTTGGGTGTATGGTTTTGTTTTTTGACTAATATTTTGGAGTTTTCAAAACACTCATTCAGCGCTTGATAAATCTGAAAATCAGTAGCGGTATAAATAAAGCGATCCGTTTGATTGCAGTTTTTAAGCGTTTTGATAATATCTTCTTGGGTAATGCCCAATAGACCACATACAATTTCGCGATCATAACGGGTTTGCATCAAGGCAATCATATTTTGATCCTCTTTGATGTTTTCAATTTTCTTGAGCTCTTTGGATTTGCCTTTGAATAGGTTATATACTGCATCTACAGGGCTAAAGTAGCTTCCGATAGCAATATTGTACGTCGGCATGCTTTGGTGTCTGTAAAAGTCAACCTGAAGTTTATCATTCAATTGAATCAGCTTGGTATCTACTTCGAGAATACCTGTTAGGTCGTATTTCTTGATGAAGATTTCCGCTAGTTCAATGGACTGTTCGGTTAAATACAGTTTTAGATTTTCGTTGTTTAACCAGTCATTGGTTACCTTTAGTTTAATAGGTAAGTAACCAGGAAAGGAAAAGTGGATTGAATCGTTTAGATTGGCTTCAATGGCAAAAGAACCATCGCGTTTACTAACCGTTCCTTTCACTTGTGTTATGTTAATGACGTTAACATCATCAGCAGGTAAAAGAGACTTGTCGTTGTAGATTGTTCCTTTCACTTGTGACCCTTGTTGACTCCACGCCGCGAAAGAGATTAGGCATGTAAATAAAAAAACTGTAAAATTTCTCATCATTTTTAAAATTGCTTAAAAATAGTGGATATTTTACAGTTTTATATCTTATTTGAAAAAAATTAACAGATTAACTTCTTCTAGGACGTCTTGGTGCGCTGCTATCGCCGCTTCGTCTTGAAGAACTACGCTCATTTCTAGGCGCTCTTTCCGTTCTGTTTCCTCCTCTGTCATTGCGATCTGATGTACGAGAACCACGATCAGAACGGTTGCTAGAAGAACGATCGTTTCTTCTGTCACCACCTCTGTCGTTTCTATCTCCGCGATCTCTGCGCTCCGAACGGAAACCTCCATCTCCACGGCCACCACCGCCACCGCGTCTGTTGTGATCTCTTCTTCCTGCGTTTCTTCCGCCGTCATTATTTGAGATTTCAACATTCACACGACGATCTTGGTACGTTTCATTGTTTAAGATAGTCATAATCTTATCCGCATGCTCAGCATCTGTATTAAAGAAAGAGAATCCTTCTTTTACATCTACTTTAAATAAGTCATCACGGCCTAATTCTAACGTATCGCGTAGGTAATCCTTTAAGCTCATCCAGTCGAAACCATCTTTTGCTCCTAAGTTTAAGAAGAAACGAACAGCCCCATCTGAAGGAACGTCTTTGGAAGATCTTCCAGCTCCAGCAACATTCGCCAAGCTATTTGACGCTTTTTGGTAGTACTCCAATAAGTGTTTGAACTCTAGTGAAATTACTTTTTTGATGAGTTCTTCCGTTGTTAAATCTTCTAATAACTCTGTGATAGAAGGTAAAAACGTTTCAATTTCAGCACTCACTTCCGCATTTTTGATGCGATTCGCTAAGTGATACAATTGAATTTCGCAGATTTCCATTCCAGAAGGAATAGGTTTCTCTTCGAATTTCGTTTTCATGATACGCTCGATTTGAGAAATCTTACGTGCCTCACTTTTCGTGATGATCACCATAGAAACCCCTGATTTTCCAGCACGTCCTGTACGACCACTACGGTGGGTATAGGTTTCGATTTCATCTGGAAGTTGGTAGTTTACTACGTGTGTAATATCATCTACGTCAATACCACGTGCTGCAACGTCAGTTGCAACTAACATTTGAATTTGCTTTCCTCTAAAAGCTTTCATTACCCCATCGCGTTGTGCTTGAGATAAATCTCCGTGTAAAGCAGCTGCGTTGTACCCATCTTCAATTAGCTTTTCAGCAATGGCTTGGGTATCTCTTTTTGTTCTACAAAAGATTACAGAAAAGATATCTGGATTGGCATCCGCTAAGCGCTTTAAAGCCAAATAACGGTCTCTTGCAGAAACTAAATAATACTCGTGACTAACATTGGTCGATCCTTGGTTTTTATGTCCTACTGTAATTTCCGCAGGATTAGACATAAATTCTCTTGCGATGCTAGCAACTTCTGCTGGCATAGTTGCCGAGAATAACCATGTACTTTTGTCTTCTGGTGTGTCAGCTAAAATAGAGGTGATGTCCTCGTAAAACCCCATATTCAACATTTCATCTGCCTCATCTAACACACAAAATTCAATATGTTTGATGTCAACCATACCGCGGTTAATCATATCTTGCATTCTACCCGGAGTAGCTACAATAATATGTGCACCACGCTTGATTTCTCTTGCTTGCTCTGTAATACTCGCCCCACCGTATACAGCTACTGTATGAAGTCCTTTTACGTACTTAGAGTATTGTTTGATTTCATTTGCAATTTGCAAGCATAACTCCCTTGTTGGTGATAAGATCAACGCCTGAGTGTGTTTTTTAGACAGGTCAATTTTCTGAATAAGCGGAAAACCAAATGCTGCGGTTTTCCCAGTCCCTGTTTGGGCTAACGCAACAATATCGGTATTTTTTTCTAATAATAAAGGAATTGCTTTTTCCTGGATTTCTGAAGGATTTTCAAATCCTAAATCATTAATTGCAGAGAGTAGCAATTCATTTAAACCTAATAGTTCGAAATTGTTCATATAAATAATAAAATAGGTGCAAAGGTACTACTATTCTTTTATTAAATATTGATTTATCCCCATAAAAAAAATAAAAAAAATGATTTTCGTCACCTTAATTGTTTTTATTATCATTTTATATCGATAAAGACTTGTAAGATTGTGAATTTCTTCGTTTGTAAGGATAAAGTAAAACAACTACAGACATCGTCTAAAAGAAATAGTAAGGTAATTTGCGTCTTTAATGCATGCGATTTTTTCAGTTTGATTAATCGCGTTTTATCCATCAGCCTTTGATTCTAAATTATTTAGAACCAAAAATGCCAGTTGTATTTCCCTGAGAGGGGACAAATGCTGGCTTTACAATTGGAAAAAAAAGCGAAGATGTGCTTTGTTTTTACAAAAGTACTTGTAATTTTGTCTAAGAAGTTTGAAAAAAAATACACAAAACTTAAACGTGTATGACAGTTTTAAGATATCATAAAAATATTAGTGGGGACTAAATATATTATACTGAATTCTTAAAAAATACAAACCCTTCGATAGCCTCAAACTTCTTTATTTGCTATTGAAGGGTTTTTTTATGGTTTACAGTTTGCAGTTTACGGTTTACAGTTCACGCACAGTTCACAGTTCACAACTCACCATTCACAACTTACCATTCACGGTTTACAGTTTGCAGTTCACAACTCACCATTCACAACTCACCATTCACAACTCACCATTCACAACTCACCATTCACAACTCACCATTCACAGTTCACCTACACTGCATTTCGGTTTCCCATCTCCAATCTCCCATTTCCCATTTCCCATTTCCCATCTCCCATCTCCAATCTCCACTAAAGCTGTAACAATTTCTCCATATTTCGGTCAAAAATATTGACAAAAGCTTCCTGTATGCTACCATCTGCATTGAGGATGATACTGCGTTGAATTTTAGTGATAATCCATTTGTCTTTCATATCATTGAAGTCAAGGCAGCGCAGTTCAATGAGATTGGGGTGTTTGTATTGGCTAACTAAATCGCGCCATTCTTCGTGTTCACCATCAATACAAACCGATATGACTTGCATGTTGGGTAATGTTTCCAGCAATTGTAGTGCGCGTTTGTGACTAGCTTCCGCATGGGCTAAGCCATTTTTTGTCCAAACAAACATCAGTGTTTTTTTCTTAATTAGCTTTTTAAATTCAACGGGATGCTCATTGAGATCGACCAGTTCAACATTAGGAAGGCGATTTTCGTACTTTAAGTTTTGAACTGCCGTTTGTATTTTTATAATTTCCTGATGTTGTGTTGTGTCCGTAGAGAGCTTAAAGTATTGCTCAAAGAATTTATCGTTATTATTTAAATTTTGATCTTCCAAGAGGTAGATCAAAGCGATATTATCTAAAATCGTATTTTTAACCTTCTCGTTGCGAATTAAGGTATCCACTACGTTGAGTTTGGTGATATTTTTGTCAAATTTAGTTTGACTGTCAAAGTCGAGTTCTGATTCATCGCTAATGGAGCTCAGCATAATCGCTAAGTATTTGGTAAAAGAAGAATAGCGAATGAGTTTTTCGTTGTTAAAATCGACCTTATCGCGAAAAGCGTAATAATCTGCAGGCAGTTGATCTCGAATATCTTTTTTAGTTCTCACATAGTGTGCAATAGGATAAATCTCCTTTTGGCTATAGAAGTGAAGGTCGAGTTTTGTTTTTGCGTACAAGTCAAATTCGGGTCCCCATCCCACAATTGCTTTGCTGCGTAGATAATAGGTTGTACGTGCGGCATGCGTTGAGTCAATAAAACGCACGAATTGATCCACACCATAGTCGTAGTTCTCGTATCGCGTAGATTCATCCACTAAATTTTTAACCGTAAGGTTCATCAAGAAATTATTCTTTTCTGAACCTCGTCCAGAAAAAATAATAGAGTGATCGAAATCTCTTGAATTCAAACGCAGATGTAAGCTGTCGTTTTTGTCGAAGTATACATACTGAAATTCAGGGTTAATGCGATAGATATAAAGTCCTGGTGTTAAAGAATCAAACTTTTTTTCAAAGTGATTATTCTTATCCAAGAAAATAGTGTCCAATAGTTCATTATCCTTGAAGAATAAGATGTAATTGGCGGTAGGGTTTTGTATTTCGCCACTGAAATAAGCCGAGTAGTCGGTTGCTTCGAATTCCTTTTGACAGGAACAAAGCAAAGCGAGCAATGGCAAAATACCATAGCGAATACTTGTATTTAAAAAGGTACTATACATTGTTTGGGGAATAATGCTAGTTAAAATTTGACGTCAATCACAAAAGTAAGTTTTACCTTTAGTTAATGTTGTTAACAGATGGTTAAAATAAGTAATTCGAATTTGAAATAAATAAGAGGGATTAAATCTCATATATATTTAGTAATTTTGCACAAATTAAATCAAACGAGAAATAATGTTAACAGTTTCAAATCTGTCAGTTCAGTTCGGTAAGCGAATTTTATTTGATGAAGTAAATGTAACCTTTACGCAAGGCAATTGCTATGGAATTATCGGTGCGAATGGTGCGGGTAAATCAACGTTTTTGAAAATATTATCAGGAGAATTTGATCCTACCTCTGGACACGTTATTCTAGAGCCAGGTAAGCGTATGTCTGTGTTAAACCAGAACCACAATATGTTTGATGAGCATACCGTGCTTGAAACAGTGATGATGGGAAATAAAGATCTATTTGCTGTTAAGAAAGAAATGGATGATCTGTATTTAAACTATACAGATGAGAACGCTGATCGTATTGGCGAGCTTCAAATTCGCTTTGATGAGATGAATGGATGGAATGCCGAATCAGATGCAGCTACGATGTTGTCTAACTTAGGTATTTCAGAAGAATTCCACTATACCTTAATGGCGGAGATGGATGCGAAATTAAAAGTTCGCGTCTTATTAGCACAAGCTTTATTTGGTAATCCAGATGTATTGATTATGGATGAGCCGACCAACGACTTGGACTTTGAAACCATTGGTTGGTTAGAGAACTTCTTGGCGAATTACGAAAATACGGTATTGGTAGTATCGCATGACCGTCACTTTTTAGATGCAGTGTGTACACACGTATCGGATATTGACTTTGGTAAGATTACACATTACTCAGGAAACTATACGTTTTGGTATGAATCTAGTCAATTAGCCGCTAAACAAAGAGCGCAACAAAATAAGAAAGCAGAAGAGAAAAAAGCGGAGTTAGAGGAGTTTATTCGTCGTTTTAGTGCGAACGTGGCTAAGTCAAAACAAGCGACATCACGTAAAAAGATGATTGATAAATTGAAGTTGGATGATATTAAGCCTTCTTCTCGTCGCTATCCAGCAATTATCTTCGATCAAGATAGAGAAGCAGGAGATCAGATCTTAAATATCACAGGCTTAGCAAGTTCAATTGATGGTGAAGTGTTGTTTAAAGATGTAGATTTAAACGTGGTAAAAGGGGATAAGATTGTTGTGATCTCTCGTGATTCACGTGCTACAACTGCTTTCTACGAAATTATTAACGACAACCGCAAGGCTGATGCAGGTAAAGTAGAGTGGGGGATTACTACTTCTCAATCGTACTTACCAGCAGAAAACCACGAGTTTTTTGACAATGATTTAACTTTGGTTGATTGGTTGCGTCAGTGGGCAAAAACAGAAGAGGAAAGAGACGAAGTTTATGTACGTGGTTTCTTAGGAAAAATGATCTTCTCTGGTGAAGAGGCCCTAAAAACAGGTAGAGTATTGTCTGGAGGTGAAAAAGTGCGTTGTATGTTGTCTCGTATGATGATGTTAAGAGCGAATGTCTTGATGTTAGATGAGCCTACGAACCACTTAGACTTAGAGTCTATTACAGCGTTTAATAACTCGTTAAAAGGGTTTAAAGGAACTGTTTTATTCACAACACACGATAAAGAATTCGCACAAACCGTTGGAACGCGTATTTTAGAATTAACGCCAAACGGAGTAATTGATCGCTATATGACTTTTGAAGATTATTTGGATGATCCAAAAGTAAAAGAACTAAGAGAAAAAATGTACAAGGAGTAGTTTACGGTTTACAACTCGTACAAAAACAATATAAAACGCCAATCATGCAACATGATTGGCGTTTTTAATTTACGGTTACGGTTAACAGTTTACCACTTACCACTTACCACTTACCACTTACAGTTAAGGGTACAAAAAAAGCCAATCATTACAAATGATTGGCTTTTTTGTGGATATTTACTGTTAGCAGTTAACTGTCAACGGTAAACTAAATTATCTTACACGTCTAACTTCAACTGCGTTTAACCCTTTTTTTCCTTTTTCAACTTCGTAAGTTACTACGTCGTTTTCGCGGATACGGTCAACTAAACCTGAAGTGTGTACAAAAATATCTTCTCCGTTATCGTCTGGTGTGATAAAACCAAACCCTTTAGTTTCATTAAAAAACTTTACTGTTCCTTGTTGCATAATTAATTAAATTTATTGTTCTTTTTTAGCTGCATCTACAGCTCTGATTCCATTTTTACTTTGCTCTAATTTAAAGCTTATTTTCAAACCTTTTTCTAAAGGTACACTCAAATCATTTTGATGAAGGAAAACACTCTCTCTTGTTTGAGAATCAATAACGAATGCATACCCTTTGTCGGTTACATAGCTGATGATTCCTTCGTGATCTTCTTGAGAAACTTTCTCAGTTTTCTTGATCTCTTGCTTTTCTTGTAAAGCTTGTTCTTCCGGAGTAAGATGAGTTAATTGCCCTAGTTTATCAACATATACAAATAAATCTTCTAAATCCTTTCCTTTGTTGTTGTGTGATTTACGCTCTTCTCTGCGTTTTAGTTTCTCTTCTTGCTTCTGTTTCTTTTTTTTGTTGTTTTCTTTCTTAAAAAATGAGTCTGCCATTAATTGATTAAATAGTTAACAAATGCTTTTTTGCAGTTGTAGGTTTGTAAATGGGTGTTGCTTTGCTAAGCAACCAAGAAAAAAATTGATTATTTGATTTGTAGCTACCCCCGAAGGATCTTCCTAAACGAAGGGTACTGAGAAGTTGTTTGAAAATAAACCGACTTACTACGAATGAAAATAAAAAATATTTATCTTTTTGTGATAAATGCAAAAAACAGTAGTAAAGGTTTGAAAAAGATAAGCGCAGTAGTAAGCTGCGATTGAAATTTACCAGGCTATACAATAACTTTAATTGCCGTAATCCCGACAAAGGTATTGTTTTTTTAATTAGAAAAAGGTTTTTTAGCAAAAAATATTTTTTTTATTTAATGGAAAGAACAGTTTGTTCGCGCTTCGTTCTTTGCTCTTTATTTCACTTAGTTGATATTTTGTTTTGGTGTTCAATGAATCTACGCTACGCTTCGATTTGTTCTTCGCGCTTTATCTCACTGATTTTATATTGGTTTTGGTGTTCGATGAATCTACGCTACGCTTCGATTTGTTCTTTGTTTGATTTTCTCTTCATAAGAGATTTTTTTCAACTAGATGTAATCAACCAAAAGCCGAAAGCCGAAAAACAGTTTTTTTGTTCTCTGCTCTTCGCTCTCTGCTCTTCGCTCTCTGCTCTTTGGTGTTTGGAGTTTGTGATTTGTTCGCTCACCACTTTATCTCACCTAGTTTATATTTTGTTTTAGTATTCGATGAACCTACACTTCGTTTCGGTTTGTTCTTTGCTCTTCGCTCTCTGCTCTTCGCTCTTTGGTGTTTGGAGTTTGTGATTTGTTCGTTCACCACTTTATCTCACCTAGTTTATATTTTGTTTTAGTGTTCGATGAACCTACACTTCGTTTCGGTTTCCACTCACCACTCACCATTCACCATGAACGTCCCTAAATATGGTTGACCGTTTTTAAACATTAACTTCATTATTAAATATAGTAATAAATGGTTTGGAAA
>NZ_JBMVQX010000026.1:0-55933 GCF_050522745.1 Myroides sp. C15-4
CAATAAACAATAATAAAGTAAATGAGATAAACGAAGTTCATCGAATACCAATAAACAATAATAAAGTAAATGAGATAAACGAAGTTCATCGAATACCAATAAACAATAATAAAGTAAATGAGATACATGGTCGCTATGGTACCACCAAATTCCACCTGAAATAAAAGGAGGATTCGGAATAGTAGGTAGTGTGTCCATGGTGTCACCATTGCGTGTTCATAGTGATGCTTAAAAAAAGAGTGACCTTTTGGGTCACCCTTTTTTTCTATCGTTCTACAGTTATTTTCTACTCCTGTTCCTCCACTAAAAACTATCGCTCTTCAGGATGAGTCCCCGAAGGCGATGGGTTTCCTTTTCGTCTGGTCTCATAGAAGCGAATAAACTCTTTGCTATAATCAGAATCTGGTAGGTCTTCTGCGCGATTATTTGAAGATTCTTTCTGCTCCTTCTTTTTCGCGCGTTTTTCCGCCTGATTTAAAAATTTAGACAACAACTCTTTAAATGTGTCAAAATCCACTTCATACGTCAATCCTACACCTTGGGTATAACCAATTCCCTCTCCAATGTAGTTGATGTCATTTTCTCGATTAAAGAAGCGCGCATTTAGCGTTCCTTCTTCGTTAATGCGCAGCAATACTTCTACGTCGCCCACAATCACTGATTGTTCTACACCACCCACAGGAACCCCTAGTTTTCCATTAACTGATATGCGATCGTTGACCTTAGTCGTAAACGTTACCCCCAAGCGACCTTCGGTTTGGGTATATGGGTTTCGTTCCCCTTGGGCATAGTTCAATCCTACCTTAAATTTGTCATCCGCATCAGAGAACAAATCGTCAAAGATACTACTCGCTCGTTCAAACAAACTTCCTGCTAAAGCCGAAGACGAGTTGTCAGAAGAGAAGAATGATCCCGTAGCCAATAAGGCCATCGCCTGTCGTTCACGTGTGTCTCTATCGCTTAACTTATAGTCTAATTCCGATTTAACAACCGAACTTACCGTTGGAAAATTAATATCAAAATCTACTTCTGGGCTACTCAAACTACCATTTAAGACAATCGCCACATCCGTTGGTACTTTTCGGTTGATGATGGAGTTATCGATAATCACACTTGGATTGGCTTCGGTATGGTAAATCGCCTGTAGATCGAGAATCGCATTCATTGGGTTACCATCCCAACGAATGGTTCCGTATTTCTTCACCACAAATTTTTTATCGATTAACCCACCATATTTAAAGTTGTACTCCCCTTCATACGCTTGGAAATCTCCCCACATATTAAATTTTCCTAGTGTATTGATTTCCATCGTAATAAACCCTGCTCCTTTTCCACGCATTGCATGTCCAGATTCGCGATCGAGGATAATTTCAATTTCGGCTTCTGGTGTTACATAAAACTCAAAATCTAGTTCAATTCCACTATTGCGGTACTTATATGGATCAAAATCTACCCCTGTTAGGCGTAACTTCTTCTCTTCAGGAGATAAGAAGTGAATAAAGTTATTCTCTCCTGTACTTTGCGCTTCTTTCAGCGGAATCTTAATCGACGTTCCTTTATTCGACGTTGCATTGATGTTGATACTCAACATTTCTATTGGCCCAACAATATCCGCTTTTCCGTTGATATAGGCGGTTCCATAGTACAAACTCCCCTCTTCATATTGGGTATCCAAAGCCAAGAGATTGGAGGAAGACAGCGATAAATTCATTACCCAATCTTTAAAGATCTTATGAGAAACAGTTCCATCAACAAGCCCTCTTGTCTTGTATTTGGTATCCATTAAACCTGCTTTGCGCAGAATAAATTGTTTCGTTGTAATATCCAAAGGCGTTTCTTGATCAAACGCATAGGTCACTCCAGTAAATTTAGATTTGAATTTGGTATCATTTAAATACAAACGTCCATTGACATCTGGGTTTTTAGGCGTACCTAAAAAGGAAATCTTACCAAAAGCTGTACCTGTCATATCGCTGGCTACACTATTCAAGAATGGCGCAATGGTGCGCAACGGAAAATCGGTAAGCCCAGATTCTAGATTGAAATGCGTTTGCTTGTTGATGACATCTACATCCCCATTTAAATAAAATCGCTCTTTCTCATCATCATCAACTAAGCTCGATTGTACGGTAAATTTTTCCAAACTTTTGTTTCCGTCTACTTTGAAAAACATATCCCCCAAATACACGTGATTGATCAATAAGGAGTCAATTGCAATATTCGCTTGTGGATGGTAAACCTCGCGTTGCTGGTAAAATTTGACATCACCGTCAATTTTCCCACCAAAAGAAAGATTTTCAATATCGGGCGTAATTTTACCCAAGTCAACATTTCCAAAAGATAAATTCAACTGTTTATACGTCGAATCTCGCATCACCCCGCTCAAATTCACGCGTTGTTTATTGTGTGAAATCGCCAAAGAGTCAATGGTGAAATCCATTAGTTTTTTATTGAAGACTAACTTATTCGCCTTGTCGTTATTCTCATTGATACTCCACTGAAAATCTTTAAAAAACACTTCAGATTTCTTGAATCCAACAACCGAAAGTTTCTCTTCATTGATGGTATGATACAAATTGAGTTCGTATTTGTCTTTTTTATTTTTTCCTCCTTTAAACTCAGAACGCACAAATAACGTATCATTATGCGTTAAATTCAGCAAGTTAAAATCTGTAACATCATAAAAATTTGTATGGACACTATCGATGGATACATAAGTATTATAGATGGGGTTGGAATTGTTGACATTCAACAAAATATTGAAGAATTCCACTCCACTCACAGCAATACTAGGCGAATCGAAATTGAGTTTAAATAAGTTTTCATCGCTGTCTATCTCTCCGTCTACATGAGTTCGCTCGTTTAAGGTCAGCTGCGGCAGGAACACTTCAATTAAGCGATTGTGAACCGTAATATCAAAATCGACATATTGTCCTTTTTTTGTTTTATAAGGAGAATAGTTGGTATACAAACTACCCAACGCATTCGTAAACAACAGCTTAGATTCCTCAAACAAGAATTTCCCTTTGATATACCCCTGAATGGCTTCTTTGGAGTTTAGCTGTAAGAAACGCTCGCCATCGGGTGTAAAAGTGGATTCAATTGAAAATTCCTCAAAGACATAGTGATCCTTACTATTGTCGTAAACAGCATTGTGCACTTTAAATATTCCCTCTAAATCTTCTATATTATTTCCTTTCGCTTTAAACTCAAAGTCACCCGTAAATTTAGAAAGTGTATCGTTGACGAATCCAAGGGCATGTAAGTCGGCATAATCCACTTGGGCGACGAAGTCGTAATTTTTCTCCTTGGTACTCAAGTCGATCGTACCGTTAAAATCGAGCTTCACATTGGGATCCGCGCTGTGCAATAAACCGCGATAATACGGCATCTTCATTAAACCATCAACGGCTAATTGGGTATATTTATATTTTCCAAATACAAAGGAAAACACATCTCCTTTCACGGAGGTGTTCAGCGATTTTTGATTAAACCCATGCCCATCGACATATAAGTCAAAAGACGTCAAACCAAATTGCTGATTGTTAATAAAGTGACCTAAATCAAAGTGATCAAGTTTAATATTCCCTTTATAGGTAGCATGATCGGGATCATCCAATTGCTGAATGGCAATTTTGGCATTTCCCTTTCCGATTGAAGTCGTCAATTCGATATCCGTATCAAGCGTTCGCTTCGTCAATTCAACCGTTCCGACTAGATTAACTAGCCCCAAGCCCTCTAATTCTGTGGGTAGGGTTTTACCTAAAAGATCGGGCATTAACGCTGCTAAGTTATAGCGTGTGGTTTGTAAACGCGCCAGATTAGCACGCATCCAAAAAGGTTTGTGATCGTCAAATACGTTGCGAAACGCAAAGTGTCCGATAATTTGAGAGTTATTCTCATCGACCAAATTAGCCCCTTCCAAAACAAAATCATTCATCACCCCCTTCATATGTCCTTTGAAAAACACTTCCTTATTCGAAGCAAATTCATGTGCAAAAACGTTGATATCTGAAGAGTTTAACTTGGCTTTATTGATTTGAAAATCCCAATTTACTTTATCGACAAATTCTTTCATATCCCCCGGTTGAAAGGTCAAAAGGAGATGTCCTTCAATATCAGATTGATCGGTAACCAGATGTAAATCTTTTAATCCGATTGACGTCTGAGTATGGGAAAAATTTGTTGATACATGCTGTACATTCATCCCCCAGTGATCCAAGAAACTAACGTCCTTCACCAACCCGTAAATCTCGGGGCCTTTGATGAAGAAATTATCCACTTGTCCTTTCAATTTCCTGAAATCTACCGCCACTTTTGCTTTGGTATTGTCATCCGAAATAATCAGCTGGGAATTTTTGATCAAAATACGCGAAGCCTTTAGGCGAAATTTTCCTTCTCCTGGTTGACCATCATCAAAAACAGCAATCAATTCATCCAAGTTGGTCAGCGTATCCTTTTCATACTTGTGGATATTCATGTAGAGTCCATTGATTCGCGTGGTTCCCAAATACACTTTGCCCTGTTGTAAAGCGTTGAGATCTGCCAATCGCGTCTGCAACTGATCAATACCGATTAAAATATTGTGATGACTGTCTTTTGCTTCTACCCCTTTGAGGTGAATCACCCCAAATATATCAATAGCTAGACGATCAATATAAAAGTCTGTACCAAATTTTTTGTTTATTTTCTCTGTTGCATATTGTGCCAAATAGCTTTGTACAATAGGTAACATCATCGATCCTACTGCTAGAATCAGCAAACAAAACAGCGCCAAGAACAGGCGAAAAACTATTTTTTTAAATTTTTTGATAACTATTTATGTTTTAAATTTGCTCCTTACAATCTTCTTTCCTTTCAGACCAAGGTACAATCAACAAATTTAATTATTTTTTGGCGTGATTGACCAAAAAAGAAGATATTAATTAGCTTTAAATTTAATTAAAAATGTCCATACAACCCACTTATATATTAGCGATTGAAAGTTCTTGTGACGACACAGCTGCAGCCGTATTAGCGGACAACCGCGTACTGTCCAATGTCGTGGCCCGTCAAGAGATACACGAAGAATATGGGGGTGTTGTGCCGGAGCTAGCCTCCAGAGCACACCAACAAAATATAGTTCCCGTTGTTGATATCGCCTTAAAAAAAGCGGGAATTACCAAAGAACAGCTACACGCCATTGCCTTTACACAAGGTCCTGGCTTGATGGGATCACTACTCGTTGGCGGATCGTTTGCTAAATCCCTTGCATTAGCCCTAGATATTCCTTTACTTGCAGTGAACCACATGCATGCACATATTCTATGTCACTTTATTGAAGAAAACGGATTTGAACAACCGACGTTTCCCTTCTTGGCATTGACTATTTCGGGTGGTCACACCCAAATTGTCCAAGTCAATAGTTTCTTTGATTTACAAATATTGGGTGAAACAACAGATGATGCCGTAGGTGAAGCTTTTGACAAATCAGCAAAAATTCTCGGTTTTCCTTATCCAGGCGGCCCGTTAATTGACCGTTATGCGCAAGAGGGAAATCCAAAAGCCTATGCGTTTACCAAACCAAAAGTAGACGGTTTGAACTTTAGCTTTAGTGGATTAAAAACCCAGTTTTTGTATTTTATTCAGAAACAAGTCAAAGAGAACCCCAACTTTATTGAAGAAAACAAAGCGGATATTTGTGCGTCTATTCAACAGACGATCATTGCTATTTTAATGGACAAGCTCAAAAAAGCGGTGGAACAAACAGGTATAACGCAAATTGCTATTGGTGGTGGAGTTTCGGCCAATTCAGGTATTCGAAAAACCCTAAAAGAAGCCGAGCAAAAATACAAATGGAAAACGTTTATTCCCAAATTTGAATATACCACAGACAACGCAGCAATGATTGGTATTGTTGGGTACTACCGCTATCGCGAATCGCTATTTGCTGATTCATCTGTTGTATCCAAAGCGAGAATTGAATTTTAATGTAATCAACTTATGCAGCTATTTTACTCCCCTTCTATCGAGAAAGAACAAGGCACTTTCACCTTTGACAAAGAGGAAAGTAAACACATCATACGCGTATTGCGCAAAAAAGAGGGCGATACCCTCTTCGTAACCAATGGTCAAGGAACGCTATTTGAAACGCGAATTTCCTTGGCATCAGATCGCAGTTGCCTTACGGAAATCATCCAATACACCGACAAAGCGCAAACGCCTTTTCGCTTGCACTTAGCCGTTGCACCTACAAAAATGAACGAAAGATACGAGTGGTTTTTAGAGAAAGCAACGGAGATTGGCATTCACGAAATAACGCCTATTATCTGTGATCACTCAGAGCGCAAAGTGGTTAAAACAGAGCGTTTTGAAAAAATCATTCAATCGGCAATGAAGCAATCACTTCAACTGTATCTGCCAAAATTAAATGACCCCATCACGCTCAAAGAATTCTTGAAACAAGAGCACAACAGCAAACTATATATTGCTCATTGTGACGAAGATAAAGAAAAAGAATTACTTAAAAACAGCATTCAACCCCAAGAAAATTACCTTTTATTGGTGGGACCCGAAGGAGATTTTTCTCCAGTGGAAATAAAAATAGCTTTAGAAAAAGGTTTTAAACCTGTATCTTTAGGTCATACAAGATTGAGAACAGAAACTGCTGCTCTTGTTGCTTGTCATAGTTTTGTATTCGCTAACGAATAAATCATTGCACATTGAAAGCTAAAGAAATTTCTACAGGTATCGTTCGCGCCGTCCTTATTTTAAGTGGAATTGCCTTAACTGCTGGTCTACTATATCAGATCCGCACCTTATTCATCTACATTGCTCTTGCTTTTGTTTTAGCCCTAATTGGCAAACCATTAGTGGATATGTTACACCGAAAATGCAAGCTAAAAAAGTTGGTTGCGATCAGTATAACCATGTCCTTTTTTATCTTCGTCTTCATCGGTTTTTCCTTTATGTTCGTTCCGCTGTTTACGACCCAAGCTCAAAACTTATCCGTACTAAACACCGCACATCTACAGGAAGATTTCAACGGACTGATTACCAAAATTGACCTATACCTTGATGCTAAAGGCATTAGCTTAGATAGAATTGTAGAGGAATCTCATTTAAAATCACAGTTTAACCTCGATTTCGTTCCCAATTTACTCAATACCTTAATTGGCATGTTGAGCGATATTGGAATTGGATTATTCTCTGTACTCTTTATTTCTTTTTTCTTCTTAAAAGATCAGGTGGTTCTAGAATATCAATTCAAAAAATTGTTTTCTAAAAAACACGAGAACAAAGTATTAAACTCCATCAATAAGATTAACAACTTATTATCGCGCTATTTCTTAGGACTTTGCGTACAGATGTTTGTTATTTATATTCTTTGCCTAACCGTCCTGTTAATCTTCGGCGTCAAAGGAGCGGCTACGATTGCCTTTTTATGTGCCATCCTCAATATTATCCCGTATATTGGCCCACTAATCGGAAATATCTTGGCGGTTATTTTTACGATGTTGACCTATATTGGCGATGATTTTATTGAAGTAACCCTGCCTAAAGCGATCTCCGTAATGGTTGGATTCTTAGTCGTTCAACTCATTGATAATGTGGTTAATCAACCGTTAATCTTTTCGAATAGCGTTAAATCACATCCTTTGGAAATCTTCGTTGTCATCTTGGCTAGCGGTATGTTTAGTGGCATTTTTGGTATGATTGCCGCTGTCCCCCTATACACCTGTATGAAAGTGATTGGAAAAGAGTTTTTTCCCAATGTTCGATTTATTCAAGTACTCACCAAAAAACTATAAGTGGATATTCAACTCCTCCTACAACCTGAGGTTCAAGCCTATATCAATGAACACCTAACAGATTCCCTTGCGGATCTAGCCTTTAAAAAGAGCCCATTTCCCGGTTTGACGATGGCGGATTTACTCACGCAAATCGAGAGTAAACAAAAGGCAAAAACCAAGCTTTCAAAGTGGTATTCCACAGCAAATATTGTTTTTCCTGCAAAATTGTCTATTGAACAAACCTCATCGGAAGAGTGTGCTGCTTATAAAGCTTCCTTAGTGGAAGGAAACTCCCTTATTGATTTGACGGGAGGATTTGGTATTGATTGTTTCTATTTTGCGCAACGAATTAAAGCGGTAACGCATTGTGAAATACAACCTGATTTGAGTGCTGTTGTACAACACAACTACCGCCAGCTTCAACAAGATAATATTAGGTGTATCACAGGAGATAGCTTGGAATATCTAACTAATACACAGGAACAATTTGATTACATTTACCTCGATCCAGCGCGAAGAAATCAAAGCAAGGAAAAAGTGTTTTTCCTACGCGATTGTACCCCTAATGTCGTAGAACACTTAGATTTACTTCTGGCGCATTCGAATACTATTTTAATCAAAACGGCTCCCCTTTTGGATATTCAAGCAGGACTTAGCGAGCTCAAACACGTCAAAGCCATCCATATTGTTGCCTTGCAAAATGAGGTGAAAGAATTGTTGTGGATCATCGAAAAAGACTATATGGGAGCGATTGAATTACAAGCAGTTAATCTAACAAAAACAGAACAACAGCGGATAGCAATAGACTTAGCAGATGACCGTATAGCTACGTATGCAGCACCGCAAACCTATCTCTATGAGCCCAATAGTGCCCTGTTAAAAACGGGAAAATTCAATGCAATCAGTGCGATTTTCAAAGTAGATAAATTACACCAGCACAGTCAGTTATACACAAGTACGGCATTAGTTAACTTCTCGGGCAGGCGCTTTAAAATAAAGCAACATTTGCCCTATAATAAAGCTACAGCCAAAGAATATTTACAACAACAAAAAGCGAATGTTACGGTGCGTAATTTCCCCTTAAAGGTTGATGAATTACGCAAAAAATGGAAGATCAAAGAGGGAGGTGAAAGTTATATTTTCTTTACGACAACCCTAGGAGATCAAAAGGTATTTTTAATTTGTGAACCGGTATAAAATCGAGTTTTATTAGGCCGTTTCATGAATCCAACACAGCTGAGAAATACTGTGCCAAGTAACGGTTACTGTAGTATTCGGATGAAGGGATAAGCCTGGTTGATTCGCTACGAGTAAATAGCGTTTATCTTGATAAAAAACCTCTACTAAAGCGCGTTGTTGTGCATCCTCCTGGATCAACTTACCTGCATGGTCAATGGCTACTACACGTCCCTGAGCTTTTAGCTTTCCCTTTTGCACGCGCTTGCGATCAAATCGAGGATACAACAAGTGATACGCCCATACGACAGGAGTTAATCCCATAAGCATAGCCAAAAAGAAAAATACCACCTCACGTGTGGTCCAATCGAAATTTTCAAAGTTCCACACAATCGCCACCACAAGCGTTAAACTAACGAGTAAACCTGCAAAAGATAGGGTATCACTCAAACAATGCCCTTGTGGACGTGGAAAGGCTTTTGGCGTTTGCAAAGCTGCCATTCCCTTTGTTTTTTTACCAATAGATCTCGCTTGTGCTTGTTCGATAGAATCCTGCAAACCCAAAGCTAATACATGTCTATACTGTTGTTTCATCTTTCTTTCAAATAATTAAGTTATTTGCACTGTTAAGTCAATAAAAAAAAGTTACAATTACAACATACACAGACTACAAATAGTAACAAATTGGGATCAATAAATAGAAAAAACTGAAGGTTGAGAAATTCCATGGACTATGCCCGTATGCTTTCTCAAAAAATCGCTTAAAAAAATAGAATTAGCCCATTGTTATTGTAAATTGTAACTTTAGATCATTGTTTACTTCTTTTCTTTTTCACAGATCAAAAATACACACAACCACACAGATAACAATCATTATATCAAAGCCTTAACCATTTCATAATTCACAACACCAATTCCAAACATTGGCTTTACATTTCCGCAATATTCTCCTATCCTTGGACTTTTTATGGAACTAGATTCCAAAAGATAGCGCGTTTACTAGGATAAAATTAACTGAAAGCAGCTATACAGTTTGCGCATAATTTCATTACTTTGTAGGGTATAAAGCAAATGAATTGTGTACTATGAAAAGAAAGATACTCTTTGTTGTAACCCTATTGTCTACTTTAGCTTTTATGAGCTGTAAGAAAGACGGAGCAACACCATCACCATCCACACCAGAAGCAACTGAAACAACCCCGACTACTCCTACTGAAGTCGATACAGTGGCCTTGAAAAAGCAAATTGAACAAGAAAAAGAAACCTTGAGTAAACCCTACAATGAAGAAGAAGATGCTCAAGCCAAATTGGATGCTCTGATTGCTCAAGCGAGTAAAGAAGGAAAATACGTTTTTGTACAAGCAGGTGGAAACTGGTGTATCTGGTGCTTGCGTTTCAATGATTTTGTTCAACAAACACCTGAATTGAAACAAGTAGTAGACGAAAATTTCGTGTATTACCACTTAAACTATTCTAAAAACAATAAAAACAAAGCCGTATTTGACAAATATACGCCAAATAGCAAAGGATTGGGGTATCCCTTCTTCTTTGTTATTGATGGCACAGGCCACGTAACTAATATCATCTCATCGGAAACGTTAGAAGAAGGTAAAGGGTATAGCGTAGCCAAAGTGAAAGAAATGTTTGTAGCAAATGCACCGAAAAAATAAAAAAATAGCCTCAAAAATTTTGAGGCTATTTTTTTATTTTTCTCTTTTCTCCATACACCTATATCGAATCCTACGCAAAAGGCACAAACTAAGATACAATTAAACCCTCTTGTACGAGGCTGTCAATTAAAATTCAACAACGTGTTTTTTTTATATTGGCAGGATTTAAACAGAACAACCTCAACTACTAAACCCACTCAATACAAACAGCTTTTATTCTTACGCTCATTTGTTAATATTTTACATATTCATTACATCAAATTCCTATTAACCACACTTACCCAATAATAAAGTTATGTTAAACATCATTATCACAATTTAAGCCTGATATACATTTGTTTTCCTCAACCATAAAATAATTCAACCATGTTGATGACTACATTACCCTTAGGAGGAGTAGCCCCATCTGAGTTTATAGTTGTTGTTGTAATCGCTTTATTGCTATTCGGAGGAAAAAAAATTCCGGAATTAATGAAGGGACTTGGAACAGGAATTAGGGAATTCAAAGAAGCTACAAGAGAAACAAATGCTACTACAGCAGCTCCTAAACAAAAAATCACGGAACCAATTACAGAACCTGTTGTTGAATCCACTACGGAAGTAGTTACAGCAACAAATCATGTAGTTGAAAAGTAAAAAAAAAGGTTGGATTTGATCCGACCTTTTTTTGGTTATGAGTGATGAGAAATCGCAACGAAGTGGAAATCGAAGCGAAGTGGAAATCGAAGCGAAGTGGAAATCGAAGCGAAGCTGAGATTCATCGAACACCCAAACAAAATATAAACTAGGTGAGATAAATGGGTGTTTGCTCGTCGCGCGGTTTCTACGGTTTGCATGAAACCGTTAACCGTTAACCGATAACTGTAAACTATCGAATCACCTTGACTTTATCACTATAGCGAACAGGTGCTGTTGGACTTTCTGCTGGATACCCTAACGCGACATTAATCGTTACTTCATAATCTTCGGGAATATTGATCAGACGCAGTAAATCGGCATTTTCAGGTAGATTTAAAATGGGAACGATTGTACCCAAAGGACAGGTTCCCAACCCTAATGCGTGCGAACTTAAAAGTATGTTTTGTAGGGCAATTCCCGCATCTAATCGCGCATGAGCAGCACCTTTTTCAGTGGCAATAACGACAAAGGTTGGGGCATGATGCGAAATACTAAACCCTGGTTCACGGTATTTTGCTGCACTTCCTTGGAATTCTTTCCCTTGTGCAAAAGTCAAGAATCTCTGATTGATCTCAGCAATAATCTTGGGGTTTTGAATAAATCGAATCTCCCAAGCTTGTTTATTTAAAGCACTTGGCGCATAAATAGTCGCTTTCATAATCGTATCCAACTGATCTTGACTTACCTGTTGATCCGTAAATTTTCGAATCGCACGACGACTGAGTAAGTTATCGATAATTGCTTCTTTGGCACTTCCTTCGTAAACTACTTGTTCGACCTTTGTTTCTTGTGTGCAAGAAGACAATAAAACGGATAGGGTTATCCCTAAATATAGATATTTTTTCATTTCTTTTCTTTTAAATAACATGGTGAACTTGCTTTGCATATGAATAATTGAATTTGACAATACAGTATAGGATATAGAGGTAAACGACATACGGAATCCATCCGTAGTAGTATAAAGTAATAATTGCTAATGCGGTAGCTAAAATTTGCAGGGTTAACAAGAAGATTGCCTCTACCTCTTTCTTCCGATCTTTGGTTTGTCCCCAAACTCTTGGTTGAAATACTTGACTTATTTGAGGAGAAAAGCCATTGAGTAAGAGGATGGAATACGACATATATTCATAGCGTACTGCTCCGATAAGGAAGAGATAAGCGACGAGACCAATCATCCCGCCATAGTATAGTTTTCCTTTGGCGTTGGTTGGACTGGAAGGCATATCCGTCGCCATAAAAATAGTTGCCAATACAATACCACTAAGGGAAAAGCGCAAATCATCTGCTCCTACCCAAGCGCTCAACGTAAAAACGCCCAATAAAGCAAAGGGAATATGCCAACTAATTCTATTTCTCACGAGGAGATAAATCCCACCTAGCACCAAACAAAGAATGGAATACTCACCTAAGGCGCCATTGGTTTTATACACTAAACTACTCAAGTAATCGCCAACATCGGCATTGTCCAAAGCAGAGAACAAGGCTGTTTTAGGGGTTTGTACGCTAGCCTTTGTATCCCAAATCGACGGTGAGGTCATCGTAGACGCAAAAAAAACTGCCATAAATTCTCTTCCTACTAAAGCGGGATTAAATCGGTTTTTACCCAAGCCGCCCCACGCGATTTTACCAAATAAGATAGCAGAAAAAGCGCCAAAAGCCACGATATACCCTGGCGTAATAGGAGAAAGCGTACAGACCAACAGCAGGGCTGTAACAACGGCCGAACCATCGCCCAACGTATTCTTCTTACCCAAGAAAAGCCACGAACAACAAAACTCGGTGACTAAAGCTGTAAAAAGGGCAATCCCCACTTGATACAGCAGCAAATTACCAAAGGCAATCCACCCGACAAACAAAGCAGGCAACAAAGCGATAACTACGTCTAACATAACAAGTTGCAAGCGATCAAATCGCGGTTTTATATAAGGATGTACAGCCATCTAATTTCTTTTAATCAACGGGGTTACTACTTTTGTTTTTCCTTCAAAAATATGCTCCATCAAAGGAATATCACTGGGACAGATATAGGCACAAGCACCACATTCGATACAATCGTTCAGGTTGAGATTCAACAAGGCTTCTAGGGTATTATTTTGATTGTGTCGAACGAACTCCAAAGGCATTAATCGCTGTGGACACACCTCCACACACCAGCCACATTTGATACAATTTTGTTGATTTTGAGGTTGCTTTTTTAGTAGTAAAACACCCCCTACTCCCTTGTGGAGAGGCGTTAGTCCCGATTGCACGTGTTTTCCCATCATTGGTCCTCCTAAAATAGCCCATTGACTATTCGCATCCCAAGTATTTGCTGTTTCTTGAACCAAATGGGCAACGGGAGTTCCCACCTTTACTTGGTAATTTCCTGAAAAAGTTCCCTTAATACCAGCAAGTGTTACGACCCGTTCAATCATGGGTTTACCTTCAAAAAGCGCTTGGTAGATCGCCCAAATCGTTGCAATATTATTGACCAAAATACCGTGATCCGCAGGTAAGCTTCCTTTGTGAATCTCTTTATCCGTCGTGGAACGAATCAATTGCAATTCTCCTCCTTGGGGATAACTATTGGGTAAAAGCTTGACCTCCACCTGCATATTTACTTTCGCAGCCGCTTGGAGAATCCGCTTTTTCAACACCTTATTTTGTTTTTCTATAGCCCATAGGATACGGGTAACACCCAAAACGGATTGTATCACTTGGATTGCTTTCAGCAACTCCTCTACTTTCTCTTGCATGACGATAAAATCCGCACTCAAATAAGGCTCGCATTCGGCGCCATTCAACAACAAGGTGTCAATCCTTCCTTTAGGTAGGCGGTATTTTAAATGGGTTGGAAATTGTGAACCACCAGCCCCCACAATACCATAATCCAATAAGAGGGTGCAAAACCCTTCTAGGGTGAGAGTGGTGATATCCACTATTTTTAAAGGAGTTGCTACTTCTGCAAAATCATTGCGCAACAAGATAACGGCTTGTCCATCTACTTCCACAAAGCCTTCAATCGTTCCCGAAACGGGAGCATGCAACACAGTCGCAAATACGCCTGTGCTAGCGGCAATGGGTTGGTATTTACGCACATAATCTCCCTGTTGAACCAGCGGGTGCATGATATGGCGATACGCTTGTAAAGGCAGGTAAAAAAGAGAGGCATCTTGAATAGGTGCAAGGACACTCCCTTTGGTCTTCTTCTTCAATGAAGGAATCAATACCATGGTGTTGCTTATTTATTTTTATTGTGTTCAATTCGGTAATAATCAAAGTCAAAATGACGTTTCAATTGAGTCGTTACCAAAGGTAAATCTTGTTTGGATACAGCAAAAAGAGCTGTAGATAGCGCATCGCCCAAAAAGGCTGTAGGTGTAATTACGCCTACCTGTGCTGTTGTTACGGGATATCCTGTTCTGCTATCAAGGATATGCCCATAGGTCTGTCCTTCAATCACCAACTGATTGTGAGCCGAACCCGACAAACTAAAACACGCATTTTCAAGGGCTAGGGTTCGCGCTCGTTCTTCGGGTACAAAAGCGGAAGGAATAGTAACCTTCCACTGTGGATGTGTCTCATCATTAATTCCCCTAATCGTACTTCCACCTGCATTAATTATCGCATCCGTGATGCCCTCCTCTTTTAAAAAGGCAATAACTTGATCGACGGCAAATGCCTTAAGGAAAGACCCTGTAATTAATTCTTGTCCTACAGCAATACGCACAAAATTCGATTTAATCTCTAGTTGTTTATACCCTACTTTTTGCAGGGTATCCGCCAATTCCGCAGCAGAGGGAACCCGAAGATTAGCCGTATCTTGTTGATAGAATCCCCACAGGCGAATCAGGGGCATACAACTAATATCATAACTTCCGTTGGTAAGCGTTGAAATCAATTGCAGCTGTTGCAGTAGCGCAATACAAGTATCATCTACCTCAACCCAATATCCTGCCTGTTGATTAATTCGACTAAAAAACGATCCAGGTTGATAAGAATTATAGCGTCGATCTAGTTGCTCCAAAAGGGCAAAGCAATCCTCTAACAAGGCTTCTCCACACTCAAGCGGTATTTTGATCTTGATGTGGCAATGGAAGAGCTTTCGCGTTTGTGTGATATACGCCTTAGAAACTGTCGGAGGCATTTTCTTCATCATGGTGTTCAACGGTTGTAGTTCTCCTGTTTTTGAGTGATTTGAAATTGACATTCCCCACGTGTATCGTCTGAAAATAAACGCGATCATTTTTCCATTTTCCGCCAATGGAATCATATTCAATTTCTTGAATTTCAAAGGGTCTATTCGAAATCAACGCCTCTTCTTGCTGTTGTTTCTTTTCGAGTGCTACTTGTTTTCTTGCTTCTTTGAATTTGTCCCAAAAACTGCGTTGCCCAAAAAGCAATAAGGCAATTCCTATGAGGTATAAAACAAGAGATTGAGGCTTTCTACTTATCATTTGCTATTATTAAAAACCATTTTATAGTACAATAATACCAACTCCTCAGAAAAGTCAAAAGCAATAGCGGTTAATCTCAAAAAGAAAATGACCAATTGCATTGGTCATGAAACAAGGAGGTACAATAAAGATATCCCTATCTTTGCATTCAGAGACAAACAACACGATGAGGGATTTATTAGAGCGTAAATGGACACAAGAATTAGGCGTCTTGGTGTTCTCTTTCATTTTATTTACTTTAAACGACTGGATACTCATTGCCAGTTGGAGAAGTCTATTTCTAGGTTTGGTTTACTTTATGCTTTTGTATGCCCATGCGCAATTAAACCGCTTTTACCTCTTGCCATTATTGGTTAAAAGAGATCGGATATACCTGTATATCTTTCTCACCCTTTGTTTACTCTCGGTTACAGCATTTTTACTCAGTCATCTGACGCAAAGTTTCTTATACAAATCCTGTTTTTTACATTCAACCAATTCCAAACTTACCTTTCAATATCAATTGGGGGTTTTATTGGGATCGAGTGTTTGTATCCTGGGAACTACTCATTTTTTAGCCTATTATCGCAAACAAAAAGAAGTCGCCCATCGAGAAATCATCACTAAAAAAAATGAAATAGACCTGTTAAACAAGCAGTTAAACCCTCATTTTCTCTTTAATACATTAAATACCATTTATGGATTGAGTATTGCATTTCCCGATAAAACACCCGACGCTATTATGAAGGTTTCTGAGCTTCTGCGCTATCAGGTTGAAAACAGCCAGAAAGAAGTGGTGGCTTTACGTGATGAAATTTCCTTTATTCAAAGCTATATTGAGCTGGAAAAAGAACGCGTAGGTTATCGTTGTGATCTGCGTTTTACCTCGACAATTGACCATCCGACGAACTATACTATCGCCCCACTGATTATCTTTACGTTTGTCGAAAATGCATTCAAACACGGGACTTCGAATATTGAACATTGTTTTATTCACCTCCACCTTCAGGTAACCCAAGGCGTATTGCAACTCGACATTGTTAATCCCCTTCCGCTAAAAGCAACTCCACCTACCTCAACCAGAGTAGGATTGGAAAATACAACCGCGCGTTTGCAGATGATCTACCCAAATCGACATACCTTACGCGTTTATCCTGAAGGAAATCAATTTATTACCCATCTATCAATCAACTTATAAACCATGGAACAATCCCGATATAAATGCATGATTATTGACGATGAGCCTGCTTCTCACTATGTATTGCAAAATTACATTGAAAAAAATGCTCATTTATACCTTGTAAAACAGTGTTATAATGCAGTAGAAGCCATAGACTATATCCGCTTACACCCCGTGGATTTGATCTTCTTAGATATTGATATGCCCCAAATGTCAGGGATTGAGTTTTTAGAGACCCTTCCACAAGCGCCCAAAACCATTTTAACCACCGCCCATTCACATTATGCCTTAAAAAGCTATGACTATGGTGTGGTGGATTATTTGCTAAAGCCCATCTCTTTTCCACGCTTTATCAAAGCAATGGAGCGCTTTTTATCCTTTTACATTTCCCGTGAGAGCGTACAGCCTCCCTTGGCGATTCAACTCAAAATAGGAAAAGACCAAATCGAAATTCAACAAGACACCATCGATTACATTCAAAGTTATGGCAATTATGTCAAAGTTTTCACTAGTGATAAAGTGCATATTGTAACCACTACTACCCAAGAGATTGTTTCCCTCTTAGCTGCACAAAAATTCTTGAGAATCCACAAATCATACGTGGTAAATCTCACCAAAATAACAGCCTACACCGAACAAGAAGTCTCGATAAAAAACGTTCAAATTCCCATTGGAATTACCTATAAGAGAGCGCTGTACAATCGCTTGGATCAAGTGGATTAGCGGGCTCCTTTATACAGTAGACCCCAAGTTTTTACCTGATGCTGTACCCTTGAGTAAAAAGGTAAGCTCTTCACATCGCACAATCTTATCCTTGTGAAAAGTAAATTCTGCCATGACGATATGTTTGTGGTGAGAACCATCACGCAAAACCGATTGAACCTGATGTTTGGTAAATACTGTATGGCCTCTACTTGCAAAATTGAGAACCTCTACCTCTACAGTAGCAATCAATTCTTTTAGTTTTTGGATGTGCCTCTTAAATCCTGTAAAATCCAACGTATTCCCATCAACTACCTGTATGTAGTCCGTTGAAAAGTATGCTAGAAGTAGTTCTTCATCATAGGTTTTACTTTCGATGACGTTGTGCAACATCTCCTCTACTATTTTTTCCATTTTTACTGCTTTGATTAAACAAGACAAAGGTGAAAAATCAGCGGTACCTTAACGATAACAATTGTTATCAAATACAGCACCAAGGAGTATTTGACAAAAAAGGATCCACATAAAGGATATCCATCCTCTTCATCAACTATACCGATATAAAAGTCAAAAATTGTATATTTACTCCATACAGTTGATTCAAAACCACGTGAAAAAGTACAAATACGAAATATTCACCGCTAAACTAGAGGAAGCGATTGAAAAGGGGCATCTACAAGCAGGAGATGCGCTTCCCACTGTACGAGCGATTAAGGAAACCTATCAACTGAGTACAAGTTCCGTTCAAAGTGGTTATGATTACCTTGTATTCAAGGGATTAGTAAAGAGCTCTACAAGCATTATATATTGGATTAGCAGCTGTAACCACCCCACAGGATATTATTGCTGTAGAAAGTCCGTGTGTATTCTCCGTTTTGGAAGTCATTGCCCGTTTGCGTTTGCGTGCACTGGAGATTCCCCTACGCCCAAAGGAGGGATTAGATTTGAATTACTTAAAAAAATGTGTGGTCAACACGCCATTAAGGCCCTTGTTGTTACGCCTAATTTCCACAATCCGACAGGCATTCTCCTCACTGAGGAGAACAAAGAAAAACTCTATCAACTCGCGGTACAATATCAAATGCCTATTTTGGAAAATGACATTTATGGAGATCTATATTTTCAAGGAGAACGCCCAATTAATATCAAGAATTTCGACACCCGTGGATTGGTGTTGACCTTTTCTTCCTTTTCCAAGACAGTTGCCCCAGGTTTGCGTTTGGGATGGCTAGCTGCAGGAAAGTACTTTGCCCAAGCGGAGCGATTGAAATTTGCCCTAGGTCGATCGGTTTCTCCTCTCAATCAAGAGGTTATAATCCGATTATTACAACTTCCTAGCTATGACAAGCACTTGCGTATCTTTCGCCAAAATTTAGAGCGACAGGCAATGCAATTGGTTCGTCAATTCAACGCTTCTTTCCCTTCTCCTTCTCCCGATGCCCTCACAGTGCAAGCACCTAAAGGTGGCTATAGCATTTGGGGACAACTACCTGCTACAACAGATAAGGAAGCTTTTTATACCCATTGTACATCCCTTGGAATTAGCCTAACCCCTGGAGAAACATTCTCTTTTACTACCGCTTACGAATCAAACTTCAGAGCGGTGTATGCCCAGCGTATTACACCCGAAGATCTCACTCTCATTAAAGCCTTAGGCGATCAATTGAAAATAACAATGTACCGATAACTTTTACCCATACTGTATCGAAAAATATTAGCTTTCTTCTGCTATCTTTGTGTATAAACACGATTCAGTATGAGTATAATATCAAAATTTACGATAGCCACAGAAGACGGATTACGTCTTCTTTTTCAACTAAGAGAAGCCCAAATTAAGGGTATGTATGCGTCAAAAGTAGAAGACGCTCCATTAAATCAATACCTCGCACAGCAACTCGATCACAAAGCAACTATTTTAGAACTCAACGATCTCAGTACGCAAATGCTAACCGTATACCACGCAGACATTCCCGCAGGTTATGTGATGATTAAACAGGTAGATCAGCCCGCATTGGCAGATAAAAAAGTGATCAATCTCACTTCATTTTACCTCTTACCTGAGCACAACGAAGAAGCAATACGCGCTTCCCTGTGGAATAAAGCCCTGTCTTTAACCCGTCAATACGATGCGATTTGGCTGGAGGTTTTACAAGATGATCCTCTACTTCCTCATTTCAAGACATGGGGATTTGAGATTTTAAAGGACACATTGCTAGCTCCTTTTGGCCAACCTGCTTACCTGCTGGTTCGTTGGAAAGAAGCACAATAAAAGTAAAAAAGGGAGTTTGTGAACTCCCTTTTTTACTTTTATATTTTTGCTAAAGCGCGATTCATAAAATCGATTTCATCTTGATTCAACTGAATCTGCATGGCTTGTGCATTGGCTATGGCTTGTTGTGCATTTCGTGCACCTGCCAACGTCACTGTAATAGCGGGTTGCAAAGTGGTCCAACGCAAGACCAATTGAGCAAATGTTGCTCTTTTTTCTTCAGCTAAGGGGCGGATTTCCTCTAAAAAGTTTTCCACTTTTTTCAAGTCAAACTGCGCAAAATACCCCGAGCGGTGATCGCCTGATTCGAAGGCATTCGCTTTGAAGTACTTACCTGTCAAGAGCCCTCTTTCCATTGGGCTATAGGCAATAATACTCAAATCATGTGCTAAGGCATAGGGTACTAAATCCGTTTCAATAGCGCGATTGAGCATACTATAAGGAACTTGATTGCTGACAATACCTAGGGTATTTCGAGCTTCTTTCACCTGTTCAACGGAATAATTACTCACACCTGCTGCGCGAATTTTGCCTTGTTGAATCAACAATTCCATCGCTTCCATAGTTTCTGCAATAGGCGTTGTAACATCAGGCCAATGGATTTGCAGTAAATCGATATAATCCGTTCCCAATCGCTTCAAACTGTCTTCCACTTCTTTGAGTACACTTGCTTTACTCGCGTATTTATAAATGGCAATATCCTTTCCCTTATTGTCCTGACTATTCATGACAAAAGTACCTTGAGGTGCTGCTAAGTCCCAGCGCATGCCAAACTTCGTTAATAATTGTACTTGATCTCGTGCAAGTCCCTTGATCGCTTCACCGACAATTTCTTCACTTACGCCTTGACCATAAATAGGTGCCGTATCAATGGTGGTCATCCCTTCGCGATGTGCGGCAACCATAGCTTCTACTGCTTCTTTTCGATCAGTACTTCCCCACATCCATCCCCCTGCTGCCCAGGCACCAAAGGTAATTGCGGAAACTTCTATAGCAGAAGTTCCTAATTTTCTAAATTCCATCTGTTCTGTTTTGGTTTACTTGAATACTAAACCTTAAAATCACTTGCGTTTTTGGTAAGAATCATCGCTTTTTGATTTCAAGGATGCTATAAAAATAGCGAAAAAAGATGGGTATAGCAAGAAAACAAAGGAGTTATAGGAAAAACTTAACAGCAAATAAAAGAATCACCATCCTGATAATCAATTAAATATCTATTTTTCATCTTCAACTAGCCAAGGGGGTTGCTGTTGTAAAACCACGGCATATAGTGGACAAGTTTCCGTATGCGCTCCTTTTAAATAACCCGTACTCATTAAAAACTCATTGACGATTTCTCCCCCTGTAAAGCGGAAGTGCTTTTTGAATAATTTTACCCATTCTTCTTTGGTCTTTGGATGATGGTGTTTCAACCAATTTTCAAATGAGCCAAATTCACTTTGCAAGACTAGTATCTCCTTGGCATTTTCAATTGCTGCATTGATTTTAAGGCGGTTGCGAATGATTCCCGCATCTTGCATCAAGCGCAGGCGATCTTCTTCCGTGTAGGCGGCAACGACTTGAATATCAAAGTTACTATACGCCAATCGAAAGGCTTCTTCCTTTTTGAGAATGGTTTCCCAACTCAGTCCCGCTTGGTTAATTTCCATCAGTAAACGCCCAAATAATTCATTGTCGTCGTGAATGGGGAAACCATAGTGGTGATCGTGGTATTTTTTGTGGAGGGCTTTTCGTTCGCCCGTTAATTGTTCTATTGTATCGCAATAAGACATCGTATCTAGGTTTAAAAGGATTCATTCCATAATCGGAACTTCCTACCAAAAATACAACTTAGGAATGACAACGCTATGACAGTAGGATGTAAAAAAAGTGTTTTTTACATTCTTTTTCTCCTCGACGGAGGCGTATAGCAAGTACAACAGCACACGGATGACAGCGCCATGTCCAGCAGATCATTTAATCCATACTGGATTTGATTCTCCTTCAAGCAAAAATACCTCCCTCCTTCTCTTGTGATTTACACAATAAAGTTCTTTTCCTAATCGACTATCTTCTTTCATTGGCAATACCACAACAAACAGAGGAATACCTCCTTTAAAAAGAAAATAAAACCAAACACAATAGCCTACTAATCAAAAATATACCATACAAAACCTCATTCCTTATTTTTTTTTATACCGACGGTTACTTGGATCTATATTGTTTGCTTTTTTAATGTATTTTTGCGCTTTAATTTTTATTGCTTTATAAAAAAATGCCACAAGAATTACAGTTACAAGTACTTCCTGAAGTTGCTGCTTCAGCTGAATTACTCATCCAACATGTTGCTCAACATATCCGAAGTACTGTTTCCGATATTCAGCACATTACCATCCTCAAAAGATCCATTGATGCCAGACAACGCGCGGTAAAAATCAACCTGAAAGTTCAAGTGTTTTTTGCGGGTGAAGAGATTGTACACCGACACCTTGATTTCCCTGCTTACAAAAATGTCAAAGACGCCAAACGCGTGATTGTAGTTGGAGCGGGACCTGCGGGTTATTTTGCTGCTTTACAGCTCATTGAATTAGGCGTTAAACCCATTGTGATTGAAAGAGGAAAAGATGTTCGCGGACGTCGCAGAGACTTAAAAGCGATCAATATTGATCACCTTGTTGACCCCGATTCCAACTATTGTTTTGGAGAAGGAGGTGCTGGTACCTATTCCGATGGTAAACTATACACCCGTTCAAAAAAACGCGGTGATATCAATCGCATTCTAGAGCTTCTCGTTGCCTTTGGTGCACCACATGATATTCTCGTAGAGGCTCATCCTCATATCGGAACCAATAAATTACCGAAAATCATGCAGGACATGCGTCATAAGATTGAGGAATTTGGCGGAGAAGTACTATTCGAAAAACGCGTGGTTGACTTCGTCTTACAAGGCAATGAAATACAAGGCGTATTATTGGAAAATGGCGATACCATTGAGGCTAATAAAGTAATCTTAGCCACTGGACACTCTGCTCGGGATATTTATGAATTACTCGATCGAAAAAATATTTTAATTGAAGCTAAACCTTTTGCCTTGGGTGTTCGTGCAGAGCATCCACAATCGCTGATTGATCAAATTCAATACTCTTGTGATTATCGAGGTGAATTCCTTCCTCCTGCTCCGTATTCCATTGTGAAGCAAGTCAATGGACGAGGGATGTATTCTTTTTGTATGTGTCCTGGAGGGGTAATTGCCCCTTGTGCTACCGCGCCAGGTGAGGTTGTAACCAATGGTTGGTCTCCATCCAAACGCGATCAGCCAACAGCCAATTCGGGTATTGTTGTTGAATTGCGCTTGGAGGATTTTAAGCCTTTTGAAAAATTTGGTGCTTTAGCTGGAATGGAATTTCAAAAGGCTATTGAACAGCGAGCCTTCCTTTTAGCTGGTGAAACACAACGCGTTCCCGCTCAGCGTATGGTAGATTTTTCAGATAAAAAAGTGTCGAGCTCCATTCCCAAAACCTCCTATCTACCCGGTACTACTTCGCTAGAACTAGGTGAGGTATTTCCTGCTTTCTTAACCGATATTATGCGAGCGGGGTTTCGAGCATTTGGACAGTCCATGAAAGGCTATTTCACCAATGATGCCATTCTTCACGCTCCAGAAAGTAGAACCTCTTCCCCCGTGCGAATCCCCCGAGATGATCGCTCATTGGAACACCCTCAGATTAAAGGACTCTATCCTTGTGGTGAAGGAGCAGGATACGCAGGCGGAATCATATCTGCCGCCATTGATGGTGAAAAATGCGCCATACTATGCGTCGAGAGTCTATCGTAAATCAATCCTTTTCTATACAAAAGTCTAGTTGCTCAAAACAACTAGACTTTTTTTCTTCATATAGAGAAAGTTTATGACTTTCCTTTTTCCTTTAAGGAATTCACATCCCCTTCTCTTATATTTCAGCTCCATTTCTTATAATAATAAGATTTATTCACACAATTAGCATAGTATAACATTAGATTTATTCACATAGTGCGAATTCATCGCTTTTAATTATGTTAATTTATTTACTCTTTCGTTAATTATTAGAAATATACTCTAACTTGCCACACAAGTAATACTTATAAAATTCAAATTAAAAAGCTAAGCAGTACCTGATTTGAAGGCTATCATTACTTGAAGAAAGACAAAAATAAATTTGGATGTGAGCAAAAACATCCCCAACTAATTCAAATTACTTATGAGAAAATTATCGTTTTTAGTGAGCTTTCTTTTGCTTACAAGCGCAGCGATGACATCATGTAGCAGTGATGACAACAAATCGACCAACACAACGCCGATTACAGTAGATCAAGCAACAGGTACCTACCTTGGAGCTGTGGAAAATAAGGGAGAGTTCAATATTGTTTTAAAGACAAATAAAGGTGAATTTCACCTGAATTTTCTTTCCAATGTAGTTGAAGATGAAAACTTACTTGAGGCTGCTTTAAGACCCGAAACTTATATCGTTTCTGAAGGAGGTATTTTGTATACGATCACCACGAAGAGTGTGGTCAAACAAGGACAAGCAGCGTTTAAGCTTGTTGGTGGAGAGCTTGTAGTTACTCAAGTAAATGGCACTTACACCTTTAAGGGCGTTTTAAAAGATGAGCAAGGAGTTGCCTATGATATCAACTACACCCATGCTATCGATATCGAGCCTATTTACCAAACAACCTATGAAGTTCAAAATGGTTGGTATTGGGGAGATAACGTATTTGATCACCCAGGGATAGCGGAATATATGACGTATTTTACACAAGGAGATACCAATCAATATGGAGAATTAGATGAAAACGGAGATGGATACTATATTTCTGCTTCTCTTTTTGACGAGATGGCTCCAAAAGCATGGGAAGCAAAAATTCCGAACAAAACTTTTAAAGCTTCTACTGAATTTGAAGTAGGAACCTTTAAGGTAGGATCAAAAGAAGCGATTGAGAACGGAGATTACGATTATTCTTTTGCCTCATTCCAACACAATGACAAAGCAGCTGGAATTCAAGAAGAATTGTACATTTTAGATGGTTCAATCAAAGTAATGGACAACGAAAAAGGACAAGAAGTTCGCTTTAATATTGTATTAGAAAATGGGACAAGACACCTAGGTAAATACATCGGAAAAGTAAAACAAGGGGATGAGTATACCATTTCTACCTTGAGAGCAGATAAAGAAGTTCAGCCATTAACACAGGGATTCTTAGAGTACAAAGGCAAATCACCTATTACGGATAAACCAAATAACCGTTGGAATATGTACTTATACTCAGGTACCTTAACACCTTACCCTGGGGAGTATTTTAATGTAGGTGGAGCAGGAGAATGGATGCGTGTAACGCTTTACACAGACGTAAACACAACGACTGATATTCCTGTTGGTGAATTCCCAATCGGAGAAGAACAAGCTGGAAATGCAGGTTTAGGTGGAGGTTCAGAACCAGGGTTAGACTGGGGAACCTGGTTCTTCCAACAAACGATAAATGAAGAAGGAGAATCGGTAACATCTAGTTTTGCTCCAACGCGTACAGGAACAGTAAAAGTAGAGAAAACAGGAGATCAATACACAATTACTGTCAATGCTATTGACGATAGAGAAAATCGCATTACAGCAAGCTATACTGGAGCTTTACCTTTGGTTAACAACGCAAGTAGAGCAGCTGCAAACCAAACAAGAGGAGTTAAACAATCATACGGAAAAGGCAAAAAATTTGATGCTGCCAAAAAAAGCAGACGATAATTTGATCTGATCAAAAAACGAAAGCCCAAGTGCAGTTGCACTTGGGCTTTCGTTTTTTTATTTCCATCATTACTGACTTAAATCTAGGTTTTCAATCCTCAATTTTAGCTCCTTTTTTTACTATATTTGAGTGATACGATTCGTAATAAGTGATTGAAATGAAGCAACTAAAAACAATAGAAGGTATACATAGACAGTTTGATGGAACAGGAATGAAGCCCCTTCTTGTGACTTGTGATGATCTACAAGATTGGGTCTGTAAATACCATCGTTTCCCAAGTACTTTATTAAAAGAATATATCGGTTCTGCATTCGCTAAATACTGGGGTATCAAAACACCTGATACAAGTTTTATTCAGGTTTTAGAGGAACATATTGATCTAAACCAATATCAAAGTCTACAATTAAATTGGTTTAGACACGATTGTTTTGGCTCCCTTTTTTTAAATCATGCTGATCTTATTACCAATGCAACACTTCCTCTTTTTAAAAACAATAGTTTTAGAGCTAAAATTAAAAACAAAACAGATTTTCTGTGGATTGCTTTATTTGATATATGGACCGCCAACGAAGACAGAAACCACAATAATTATAATTTACTATTAAATTCCGACCAAAACTCTTCTTATTTCTTTTATACCATTGACCATGAAACTTTATTCAATTCGTCTTTATTAGAAAGAGAATTAACCGAAATCACTGAAGAAGAAACAATTATAAATACTGACATCGCGTTAATACTCTTTAGATCTAAGAATAAAACAAAGCAAATTGTAGAGGTTTTAATCCAAAATTTCTACCTTTGTACAAGACAATGTGAAGAGGAACTCCATACTATTATTCCCTTTATTCCTGTATCTTGGAATATTGATACAGTGCAATTTGTGAATCGAATGAAACAACATCTATTTTCAGATGAGTGGAAAAAGAAATGTGAATTGATATTTCGAACTTATGTACAAACCTTTTTAATCAATTAACCATGAAAACATTTTATAGTTTACTGTATGTTAATTTGAATGTAACTTTAGATGAAAAAGTATGCATAGGGCTTATCATGACTGATGGAGAAATGTTTTTTTACAAATTTTCTGCTCAAAAATTAAACCTCATCTCTCCTTTATTGTCTGTTGAAAAAAGACAGTTTATTAAGCAATATCTAAAATCTTTAGAGCAAGATATACAAGCTAATGAGAAAAAAACAACGAAGTTTTTACCTGATTCAAGTTATGTAAAACAATGGGCGAAAGAAGAATACTTAACCTATCTCTCCAATTATGCTAACAATATAATTTCGTTTAGCGCGCCCAAAACAATTGCATTAGCAAATACATTAGAGAATTTCAAAGCTCTTTTCAACAAATATGTGCATACATACGAAGAAGATAATGTTAAATCACGCAAAAAAGAAGTAACGCCTTTTAAAATTCAAGATCAAGTATACCGTCATTTGTATCCGCAGATAGAAACTCGTGTAAATACAAATATTACTTTAAATTCTTCTAATTTTGAAACTATACTTGTTCCTGTTAGTTTAGATTTTATTGGATCGAATGAAAGACCTGTTTTAGGACAAACTTTAGATTTCACTAAATCAATTCAGCATATACAACATGATATTACTAGTTATCTATCTTTGACAATTTCTGTAGAAGAAAAAGAACAAAAAAAAGGCAAATATTTTGTTATTGGTCAAGAGCCTTCTATAGAAGAAAAAAAAGCTCATGCCTTTTGGAAAAATCTAAGAACCTCTCCTTTTATAGATTATATTGAGTTGGATGAATTAGAAAAAATTGCTATCTATATGGAAGATCACAATGTTCAGCCATATTTTGATTAACAAAGACTGATTACATACAATAGGGGGACAGTTTAAAGACTCCCACTATGCCAAGCCCAAGTGCAGTTGCACTCGGGCTTTTTTTTGTCATTTCCCCAAAATACTGTTATTTATCATCTTATACTTTTATTTTTCCTTGTACTTTTGAGTATTAACCAATAAAGCGAAAGAAAATGCATACTGGAAATTTTACTTGGGACAATCGAATCACTCAACTTTTACAAACCAAATATCCGATTATTCAAGCCCCTATGTTTGGAGTTGCAACGCCAAAAATGGTAGCTGCAGCTGGAGAAATTGGTGTTTTGGGAACCCTACCTTTGGGTGATTTACCAGCGTCAAAATGCGTTGAACTCATTCGAGCAACCAAACAACTGACCTCACATCCCTTTGCGGTAAATGTCTTTTTAAATTCCTTGCCTGAACGCACAGCTGCATTGGAGCGTCAATATACACGTACCAAACAATTTATTGAAGAGCTAGCCCAAAAATCAAATATAACAGTCAACCTAGCTTCCTATGATGATGTACACTATACGGATTATCGCGATCAAGTAGACGCTATTATTGCGGAAGGGTGTAAAATCGTTAGCTTCACCTTTGGCGTTTTTGACGATTCTACAATTGCCAAATTAAAAGCGAATCACATCGTACTCATTGGTACGTGTACTTCGGTAGAAGAAGCCAAAGTACTAGAGGAAAAAGGGATCGATCTTATTTGTGTACAAGGTATAGAAGCTGGTGGTCATCAAGGAACCTTTTTAAGTGAGACTCTTCCAAAAATAGGCGGATTATCCTTACTCGCTCAAGTGTCTGATGCAGTACATACTCCATTGATCTACGCAGGTGGACTCTACAATGCCAAAACAATTTTAGCAGCTAAAACACTTGGTGCACAAGGATTTGCGATTGGCAGTTTATTGATGGGATCCCAAGAAAGTAATCTTGCCGAATTCGAAAAAGAAGCCTTGCGTCAAGCCAAAGCCAGTGATTTGGTGCTAACGAAAAGTTTTTCAGGTCGTTATGCTAGAGGATTGAACAATACCTTTACCAAGCAATTGGATCACACCCATTACATCCTACCCTATCCCTTTCAAAACAAGCTCACTCTAGAATTGAGACGAGTAGCAAAGCAAAACGAAGATCCTCAATTTTTGAGTCTCTGGACGGGGCAATCTCAAAGTTCGTATAGTGGAGCTTCCATCAAAGCCATTCTCATTCAACTCATCCACGAGGTAGAAACATATAATCCTCCAACCTAGTAAATGATTTCATATAAAAGGGCGAAGGAATATCGCCCTTATTTTTTCTGTAGCAATGGTAGATAGTCTTCATATCCTTCCGTTTTCATCTCTTCTTTGGGGATAAAGCGAAGGGAAGCTCCATTGATGCAATAACGCAACCCTCCTGTTTCAGTTGGTCCATCGTTAAAAACATGCCCTAAATGCGCATCCCCTGTTGTACTTCTTACTTCGGTACGCTGCATTCCTTGGGTATGATCTTCTTTTTCTGTGATCTTCTTTTTGTCTATGGGTTTAGAGAAACTCGGCCATCCACATCCTGCATCATACTTATCCGAAGAGATAAATAACGGTTCTCCTGTGGTGATATCGACATAAATTCCTTCGCGAAACTCCTTCCATAACTCATTGCTATACGCGCGTTCTGTACCGTTATTTTGCGTTACTTGGTACTGCATTGGGGTCAAAGTTTGCTTGAGCACTTCCTTCTCCTGACGTTGGTATACCTTTTTCTTTTTAGGATTAGCTTTTCGGGCTACCTCAAATAAATCGGCTCCAATATGACAGTATCCCCCTGGATTTTTATCTAAATAGTTTTGATGGTAGGTTTCTGCATCGTAAAAATTGTGCAAAGGCGCTACTTCTACTACTATTTTTTGGGTATATGCTTGAGCTAATGCCTTGATTTTTTGCGTAATTAGTTCCTCATCTTCTGGGCGAACATAATAAATTCCGCTGCGGTATTGGGTTCCTACATCATTGCCTTGTCGATTTAAGGTTGTAGGATCAATAGTCTTGAAAAACAAATCCAACAACAATTCAAAATCAACCGTTTGTGGATCATAGACAACTTTTACAGCTTCTGCAAAACCAGTATTTCCCGTGGTTACTTCTTTATATGTTGGTGCACTAGTCGTTCCATTGGCATAACCTACCGTAGTAGATACCACGCCCCTTACCTGCTGAAAAAAATGTTCGGTTCCCCAGAAACATCCCCCGGCAAAATAGATTTCTCTTCTGTCTTTCTTCTTTCCTCTAGCTGTGTGATCGATCCTTTCTTCCACTGAATTATTCTTGTGAAACCAACTGCTATTTGCTAGTACCAATCCACTTCCCGCCAGTAAAACTATAATAATCACTTTTTTCATGGTCTTGTATATTAACGATTTACTCCGCTTTATTCTTGTCTATCTCCTGCAAAGTATAGATTTTTTTGTTAGTCTTTATACAAAAAAACACAAATTTAACGATGAACAGTACAGGTTAATTGTCTAGCTAAGAGCCAAAATGAGAGAATAAGTATAGTCAAACCTATAACACGTTAAACCGACAACTATTAACTGAAATAGCGTATCTTGCGCGCTAGTATAAAAATTCAATTCACATGTCAAAAAATACCCGTACCTATACTTGGGAAGCCCCAACTGCTGTTTTAGAAGAAGCTAAAAACCTCACTGGATATGAGATCTTAGTACGTGTGCTTGAAGGTACACTACCCCAAGCCCCTACTTTAGATACCATTGGCAGTACACTACGCACAGTTGAAAAAGGACAAGCAGTTTTTGAATTACAGCCCTCAGTCTTTTTATACAATCTGATTGGTACGATTCACGGGGGTGTGATCAGTACGGTATTAGATACAGCAATTGGCTGTTCCTTACTTACTACCCTAGCAGCAGGTGAAAGTTTTACTTCTTTGGATCTAAAAGTGAATTTCCTCAAAAAAATCACCAAAGACAGTCCTGTTTTACACACCCACACCACTATCATTCACCAAGGGCGTACAACAGCCTATATGGAATCGAGATTGCTTGACCAAGCAGGAACCGTTTATGCCCATGCCGTATCTACCTGTATGATCTTTAGGTAAATGCATTCTCTCCCCTTTTCAGAATGAATTTCGACGGAGATGAGGTGGTTAGGCGATGAGTTACTTGTCTAAATAAAAAACAAACCCCTTGTTCCCATTTTTTCCTTTATGGAGCATAACTACTCCTTTTTTAGCCCATTTTCACTCACTTAGAAAACAGTAAACAACAGATTTACTGTCAGTTAGTATGAATTGGTTTTGGTTTTCTTTGGTAATTGTTTGGTATAACCTTGGTTTTACAAGGGCTCAAGGCACTTTTACCAAACGAAACTCAAACGAAACTCAAACGAAACCCAAAGAAAACCCAAAGAAAACCTAAACAAAAGGGCTAGAAAAAGACAGTCTACAGCTTGACATAATCAGTAAACCGTAAACTGATTACTTTAACTGTTAACTGCTTTCGCTGCCCAAATTTCAATTTCAATTGCGATTTCGGGAAGCCCCAATGCAGCGATATAGGCAATTGTCATAGCAGGATAAGACGATCCAAAAAAGTCATTCCACACTTGATCAAAATAGTTCCAATCGATGGCTTGAGTAGACCAAATATTTACTTTAATCACCTGATCAGCAGTCAAGTCTTGGCTAACTAATACAGCCTGAATATTGTCAAATGTAAGGCGAACCTGTGCATTAAAGTCTGCGGGAATAATACCACCTACATTGATGCCAATTTGTCCAGAAAAAGTATAAAGTGTTGCCTCTTTGGGAATGATAGTTACATGAGAATACTTCCCTACAGGTGACGGTACGGTGGTAGGGTTCATTCGAATGATTTTGTTTTGCATTTTTTCTCTTTTTAAAATTACACTGCAAAACTAAAGCGTCCTCTTTTCTCTAAATTGTATAAAACCGACAGCTTTAAAATTATTCATCCTTGGCTGTTTTCCATTCTGGAAAATTCGTCAACTTTTCATTCGAATACCGCAAAAATTGTGTGGGATTGTTTCCTGTAAAAGTCTTAAATTCTCTAATATAATGCGACTGATCAAAATACTCTTGCTCATAAACGAGGCTAGTTAGTGTATCGAATTCTCTTGTGCGCAAAAGCGCTAAACTCGATTGAAAGCGCATAATTCTCGAAAATTGCTTGGGTGACATGCCAATATGTTGTTTGATCAATCGCTCTAGTGTGCGTTCAGATAGCTGCATTTTGCGCTGAATTTCTGGTAGCGATTCTCCATGTTGCAATAAAACCGAAGCGTATTTTGCCTTTTGATTCTCGTACTGTACGGCTTGAACTTGACGTAATATAAAACGAGAAAGCCATCCAATTTTCTCTTCGACAGTTTTGGCATGCTGCAATAGCTCTAAAAGTGGAGTGGAAACCAAATCGTTTAGGGGAATATTTTGATTACTCAATTCGAAGGCATCGACCTTAAAAATGGTTTTTAAGGCGGTGGGTTCCAAATACGCACCAATGATGCGAAAAGGTCCCTCTACCACCTGATTGGTATAGGTTGTAAATGCTCCATATACATAGAGTTGAGGCGTTACCACTTCCTGTTCATCGCGAAAGCGATTGGGCGTATCTTGATAAATCAAAGCTGGAATTCCATCAGGTAAGATTTTAAAGTCCTTGCGCATTGTAGATCCCTCCCCTATACCACTTTCCAATACCCAAAAGTAGCGGATATAGTCTTGTAGAGCGGGGATAGGTTTGATTTCTTGATAATGCATTGTCCTGTATTTGATCCGATCAAAGGTAATATTTTTATTACTTTAGTTTGACAACGAGACCGAGTCTATTAGATATTACACTAAAAAACAACTACTTAACTAACGTCTCTTTCAGGCGTATCCATACGACAATACCCGAAACAAGTGTAAGAAGTCCTGCTAGATGTACCGCCCATACTAAGCCGAAATAATTTCCTACAATTCCCGCCATTAAAGCCCCTACGGCATAGCCCATATCACGCCAAAAGCGGTACACCCCTAAAGAAGAAGCACGCCAATTGGGGTGTGCGGCATCACTCACAGCAGCCAGTAAAGCAGGGTACACCATTGCCGTTCCGATTCCCAATAAGACTGATCCAATTAATCCTGCAGTCAAAGGATCAAATGCGCCTGCACCTATCACGAGATGACCAAATACTTGTACAAACATACCACCAACAATCAAAGGTTTTCTGCCCCAAATATCAGTCAATGGTCCTGTAACAATTTGTCCAAGCCCCCAAACAACGGGATAAACCGCTTTAATCCATCCTATGCCTTCTAGTCCTACACCCATCGACATAAAAAGCAAGGGAAATACCCCCCAAGACATACCGTCATTGAGGTTGTTGATTAATCCAGCCTGAGAAATGGAAAATAGATTTTTACTCTTGTATGATGTTTCTTTGAATACCCACCACAAACTCGGTCGTTCTGGCGTAGAAGTTGCTTGCTGTGCTTGTTGCTTGGCTTCCATTTGAGCAAAGGCACGCGTATCTTTTACCACAAAAATAGAAAGCAGTAAACCAACGATCGTATAGGCAATACCCAGATAAAAAGGTGCTGGACGCAAACCATAGCGAGAAGCAATAAACCCTGTTACTAAAGCCGTAATCCCAACAGCTCCATAGCCCGCAGCTTCATTTAACCCCATTGCTAATCCTCTGCGCTTACTTCCCACTAAATCAATTTTCATATTTACCGTCATCGACCACGCCAACCCCTGACTTATCCCAAGCAAAATATTAGCAACTAAAATCCAGTTCCACGAGGGCCCAAAACCCAGTAAAAAAGGAACAGGTAAACCAATAAGCCACCCCAAGATCAGTACTTTTTTACGCGTATACTGATCCGCTAATACCCCAGAAATTAAATTGGTAAACGCTTTTACAACACCAAAAGCAATAATAAAGGAAAAGACCACAACCTCCGATTGAATGTGGAACTCAGTCGTTCCAACCAAAGGAACTACAGTACGCTCCAATCCAACCATACCTCCAACCATCATATTGACTAGTACTAATAGTGTGAATTGCTTCCAATTCTCTCTTAAACCAAGTTGTATCATTTTTATGTATATTTTTTCCTTACTGAAGCAGATGCAATCAGCTGCTTTTTCAATTCTGGTGTAAAGATATACAATTTTACACCTATTCAATAACTTTATTGAATAGGTAGGTAGGTACAAAAAAAAACACCTAAAAGTAAAGTGTTTTTTTATTGTATTTTTTTTCACTACATCATTCTTTTAACGTCCATTCGAGGTATCCTTCTTCCAATCGCATTGCTTTAAAGCCGTGTTTCAGTAGAAATGCTACAGCTTCATCGGCATAAACACAAAAAGGACCTCGACAATAAGCCACGATAGTTTTATTCTTATCTAGTGTCTTCATCTCTTTTTTCAGCTGTTCTAGCGGCATAGATAGCGCTTGGTGAATATGACCTCGGTTGTACTCTTCTTCTGGGCGAACATCTAATAAAAGAACTTCTTCTTTTTCTAGCAAAGTAATTAACGTATTCGCATCAATAGCTTGAAGATTTTCGCTTTGTCCTTGACGAAAATCAGCAATTACTTTTTCTACTTCGACATTGCAGTGAATGCCCAATTCACGCAAGGCCATCCACGTTTTATACACGTCAGTACCCAGAAGTGAATAGTACACAAAATTCCCTTGTTTGCTAATTTGAACTAATCGTGCATTTTTGAGATTCTGCAAATGCTGAGACGTATTCGCAATAGATTGATGGGTATAATGAGCAATCTGTTCTACCGAAAAAGGTCCTTGTGCCAAAAGATCAATAATCTCTAATCGCACGGGATTTGCCATAGCTTTAGCTACTTTGGCTAATTCTGTATATACTGCGTCTTTAAATGCTCTCTTATCCACAATCTAGTCGTTTTTATACCTCCATCACTTGATGGGGTAACAAAGATACGATAGAAAGTTGACAGTAAACAGTGAACAGTGATTAGTAAATGGTGAATGGTGAATAGTGAATAGTGAATGGTGAATAGTGAATGGTGAATAGTGAATGGTGAATAGTGAATGGTGAATAGTGAATGGTGAATAGTGAATAGTGAATGGTGAATGGTGAATGGTGAATGGTGAATGGTGAATGGTGAATAGTGAATGGTGAATAGTGAATGGTGAATAGTGAATAGTGAATAGTGAATAGTGAATAGTGAATAGTGAATGGTGAATGGTGAATAGTGAATGGTGAATAGTGAATGGTGAATAGTGCCGGTGAATAGTAAACTCACCACTCACCACTTACCACTTACCACTTACCACTCACCACTTACCACTTACCACTCACCACTTACCACTCACCACTCACCACTCACCACTTACCACTTACCACTTACCACTTACCACTTACCACTTACCACTTACCACTTACCACTCACCACTTACCACTTACCACTTACCACTTACCACTTACCACTTACCACTTACCACTCACCACTTACCACTCACCACTTACCACTCACCACTTACCATTCCCCTAATTCCACTTCGAAAAACTCGCCATATAAGGATCGGTAATACTACTAGCACCGTTTTCGATATGTCCTGCATAATGGTACATAAAATTCTTGTGGTCTACGAGTGTAATCACAACATCGTACCACCCTTTATAGTCTGTGTAATCCAATTCTATTAGTTGTTCTGCTTGAGCGGCTACTGTTATTTTTTGGTTTGTTTTGACATACACCACATCTTGCACAAAAAAGGTCAAGGCTTGGTTGGACTTGTTTTTTAAGACAAGCTGTACCATTTGATTCTTCAAGACTGTAAAATTAATTTCCACTTGCGGATCCGCTACATGTCCTTTAAAATTGCGATAGAAACCATTAAAACTATGCACACTAAAATTATAGCGTCCATCTTCTAATGCTTCTTTTTGCCAGCTGTAAGAAATTGGTTCTTGCTCATTCACACTAAAATTCCAATTTCTTCCCGTTTCATTTTGGAACTTTTGGTGGGCATATACCTGAATAGGAGCCAAATAGTCTTTGTTTTTCAACGCATTAGCTTCGATTGCAAAGTGCATGTGTACTTCCTTGGCATCCACTCTTATATTGGCTTGGATATGATAGGGCAACCCACAGGCTTTTTTTACTCCTCTTTCTTGTTTTGGAAAGGTTTTGAGGTCATTCCATGCGTTGTGCTGTTGTATATCAGCAGCGTTATATTGAGCAAAGCCATGGGGTAAATTCTTGTTTTGAGCAGATAAAATACGCTCCACATACCTGTTGCGATCCACAAAGTCAATCTCGATTTTTTTCAAGTCATTCGCTGGTTGAAAAACAGAAGTCATATTGCTACACGTCCCTCTTCTCCATTGGGATATATTCTCCTCAATCACTTTTTTTCCTGTTTTTTTCTCAATAAAATACTCCAAAAACTGTAGGGTTGAGGTTAAGTCACATACTTCAGAATTCACCCATCCACCTCTTGTCCAAGGGGAAGCAATGACCATGGGTACGCGATAGCCTAAGCCGATAGGGCTTGCCAAGTTACTTTTACTGTCTCTTGCTTTGTCTTGTTCTCGAGTTACCCATTCGTCTTGGGTATCCATAGTTCCCGATACCTTACCTTGTTGTTTATCTGTACTCAATGGCGGTACAAAAGGAGCCACATGGTCAAAATATCCATCATTTTCATCGTAGGTGAGAATAAAGATTGTTTTTTTCCACACGGTTGGATTTTTAGTTAAGATATCCAGCACTTCAGATACATACCACGCCCCAAACCAAGGGGCCCCAGGGTGATCAGAGAAATTACACGGAGCAACTAACCAGCTCACCATCGGTAGTGTATCTTGATTGACATCTTTTCTGAATTGATATAGGATATCTCCTTGTGGGACTTCTACTTTCTTTATCTCTCCATTTTCCTGATATGCTATCTCCTCTAGTTTATGATAGGCGGGGTCTTCAGTATTGGTTACAAAGGCCTTTTTATGAATATTTTGCTCCAAGGTTGTCAATTTGCTAAATGCCTCTTCGCTATACTGTTCCAAGTATTGTTCTAATTTCACTCGCTCTTCTTGCAGAACATCCACAGGAGTTCCCGCTTGTACTGCCTCTTGGATTTGTTGCTGTAAACGAGTCAATTCCAATTGTTTAAATTGAATATGAGCGTTGTGAAAACGAACGTTATACTGTTTGTAGAATTCCAAGTTATTATCTGTAAAATTGGCCAACCACGATTCCTGTAAATCAGTGAATCCCACGGGTAGACTTAGTTCATTTTGGTACACTTTCCAAGAAATATTGTTTTCTTCCAGTCGCTCTGGATAGGTTTTCCAGCTGACATCTTGGTAGTTAATTTGCCCGTTATTAACATGAGCAACGGAATTGGGGTCACGGGGATTTTCGCGGATTGCCCCTGCCCAAAAATAGGATCGATTGGCACTGGTTCCCGTCAAAGAAGAACAAAAGTGCTGATCACAAACGGTAAAGGCATCAGCAAAGGCATAGTAGAACGGAATATCTTCTCGTGTAAAATATCCCATGGTTAGTGGCATGTGGGCATATTCCTTGTTTCCTGGTTTCTTTGCGAGTAACCATTGATCCATTTTCCCGTCATTCCTTGCTTCTACCATATCTTTCCAACTATGGGGTAAACTGCCCATCCAGGTGATTTTTGTATTTTCAATATCCAAGCGAAAAGGACCGTATATCGATTGATCTTGATCCATTTGAAACCAAACAGGCAGTTGATTCGGCTGACGAATTACACGGGGATCATTAAACCCACGTACACCACTTAATGTTCCATAACAATGGTCAAATGATCGATTTTCTTGCATTAAGAACACCACGTGCTCCGCATCTAAAAAAGTAGTCCCAGGGTCTGCTTCAATGCTCAATGCGCGCTGAATAGAAGCTGGCATTGCATTTAAAACCGTCATCCCTCCCATAAAAAGGGATGAGGTTTTGATAAAATCTCTTCTTGTTGTACTCATTTTCTCTTATTTTAACCACCAACTAATTCCGCGAATATTGTCTGAACCACTAAACTGACGATCCAATGCTTTTTGCAAATTCGCCTGATTTCGGTTGTATTCTGAACTTGGATACTGCCATCTAGTTGGAGCCGTTACCCCTTGTTGTATTTTAAATTCGGGATATCCCGTACGCAAATAATCGTAGTAAATCGTCATTCCGGCCTGATGAAACATAATCAAGTACTTTTGAGTCAAAATTTGCTTCAATTGGGTCGCTATATCGCCTCCTTTATAACGCACTGCTTCTTGTTGCACATAGCTATCAAATTGTGCTGTATCATAGTATTGCGTCAACCCTTTAGCATATTGTGCATAATAATCAAAATTCCCTTTTATCCCTTTGAGGTAAAACTCTTCTGCATTTCCTGCAATCCAGCCTCGTGCCGCTGCTTCTGCCAAAATAAATTGCAGTTCCGAATAGCTCAAAATCACATTCGTCTCCGTTGTTGGATCTTGGTAGTATCTATTTCTTACTTTGGAAATGTTTTTACTCTGTACTAATTTTTCATTTTCAGCATAAGGCACAATGGGATCTCCACCGTTATAGCCATTAAAATCGTTTTCTGCCAATCCATTTTCCAAAGCTGAAGCAGTACGTTGTGCAAAAGCAAATAACCTAGGATCTTTTAATTCTTTTAATAAGTTAATAAACGTACTGGACATATACATACTTGATCCATACGAACTTGAATTAAACTGTGGGTAGCGACTTCCTGCTTGATCGAAAAACGTCAGCTGCCCATTGTCTGCATTATCCATCAACAATACGCCTTTTTGGTAGATCTCATTAAAGCGTTGTGCAATATTTATGGTTCCTACTTTTTGCTTTTTAGAAAGCGTTATAAGGACTTTTAACTTATACGATTCTATTAATTTTTCCCAACGATGTAAATTTCCATTGTAAATAATATCCCCTTGAAGCGATGCTTCTTTCTTTATTTTTTGAGAGGCTTGATCCAACTCCTCTAAAATTCCAACAAATACAGCCTCTTGCTCGTCGTACTTTGGAAATTGAATAGCTTCCTCTCCTTGCAGAGCTTCTGAAAAGGGAATATCCCCAAAATTCATCGTCAATTCATAAAAGAAATGTGCCTTTAAAAAATGTCCTACAGCCAAATACTCTTCTTTTCCTGTTCGCGTGGCTTCATCCATCATTTTCTTGGTTTGCAACAAATCTTTGTAGCGATCAAATCCTTTACTTCCCCATTTCAAATATTGGTAGGTACTTTCTCCATCAGTTTGAATAATCATACGCGCCGCATATTCTTTATCGATATTCTGTAAAGAAAAAGCTGTTTTTTCAATCTTCGTAAGTAATAGATAAGGATCTGCTTCTTTAATTTTATTTGGATCTTCATTCAATCGATCTAAATCATGGCATCCTACTACAGTTAAAGCCAAGGTAATTGCATATAGTGTTTTAACGTATTTTTTCATGGTGTTGGGTATTAAAATTTAACTTGTACGCCTAATCCAATCCAACGAGTTGAAGGATCTTGGATATCGTTTTTCGTTGCTGTATCGTAATCTGGATCCGAGTATAGTCCTTTTGATTTTTTCCACATCCACAGGTTGTATCCTGTTAAGGAAGCCGAAAGTTGACTAATTTTGGATGACTTGACCATAGGAGTAAAATCATACGATAAGCTTAGGGTTCTCAATTTGAAGTAGGTTCGGTCAAATACGTTGGCAAACAACTTGCTTTCTTTTTCTGTTACTCTTGCGCGGTACGGGTAGTTTTGTGCCCAACTTTGCCAGCTCACAGCTCCTGTATGGGTTTTGAAAACACGAGTATCCGAAATAACATTGCCCTGCACATCCGTTACTAATTCACCCGAAACGAGATTCACCCCCTCAGGAACGAATACAGGATTTCCAGATTTATATTCCTGATCTCTATATTGTACTGATTCAGGATGTTTACCACCCCACCACATTTTCTCCACTACTTCTGAACGCATTACACCGCCCCAAATACCGTCAATTCCAATGTTTAATCCCCAGTTTTTATATTTAAAACTATTGTTCCAGCCCAAGGTCCATTTTGGATCACTATGCCCCAAATAAGCTACTTGTTTATTTGCGGTTGGCATTCCTGTTTTCTCATCTAAAATCACTTTCCCATCTGGTGATTTCATCCAATTTGTACCATAGTAAGCATCTACTCGATCGTTCAATCGCAAATCTCCAAACTTTTCTGCTCCTTCGTGAATCTTGGTTAAACGTCGGGTTCTCGTACTCCAATTGATGGCGGAATTCCATTGAAAATTGTCGTTTTTCACTACAGCACCCGACAGGGTAACTTCCCATCCATTCGTCGTGTATTCATTTCCATTGACCTTCATATTTTCAAATCCTGAAGCTTCAGAAACGGGATAATCGATAATAAAGTTTGAATCCAAGACGCGGTAATACGTCACATCTAAGTTTAGGCGTTTTTTGTAAAAGGCACTGGACAATCCCACCTCATAGGTTTTGGATTTCTCTGGTAACAAATACGGATTCAAAACCGCATTGGGATATTCGACCATTTGATTTCCATTAAACGAGGGGTTTACTGGAGAATAGGTTGATTGCAGTTGATAAGGAGTTAAGTCACTCGATACATTAGCCCAAGACGTATAGACTTTCAAGTAATCAATTTGGCTTGGCATATCGACCAAATTAGACACCACCACACTCAAGGAAGTCGAAGGATAAAAATACGAACGTTGACTTTTCGCTAAAGCAGAAGACCAATCATTGCGGCCTGCAAAGCTCAAAAAGAAGGCGTTATACAAATCGAATTCCACTGTTCCATACACACTGTTTACCGCTTTTTTCTCGAGGTAATTCGTCGCTGTAACTGGCCCTTTGGAATTTCCTAAATTGTGTACGCCAGGCACGGTTAATCCATCCGCTGCAGCAAATGAATTAGTCACACGATAGTAACGTGAAGCCGCTCCTGCATTAACACTGATACCAAAATTATCCGTAATACTCTTGTTGTACATTGCCAAGAAATCGTAATCCACATCCAAACGATCATTTTTCTCTAAACTATAGCCTCCTTCTCTGGATGCACTGTAGTTAAAATACGATTTTGGACTTTGTAATTCGGTGTTATTATTCGTTGAAATCATCGAAGCTCTTCCTTGTAGTACTAAATCTTCCGATACTTGATAGCTCAAGCTCAACTGGGCATTGGTAACATCTTTGTTCCAAATGCGCTTAAAGTATTCCGATCCAAACCACGGGTTGTTGTACCAAGCATAGTTATAACTCGCTTGTTTATAGCCCTCCATTCCTGGGGTCCATAAATTCTTTTTTAGATCACGTCCGTTGACATCATCACCCATCCAAATTAAGATGGTATACATATGCCCACTGGGATTATAGTCGTAATTCGGTACATTGGGCGCATGCACACGGCTGTAGGACAATTTCGAATCTAAGGTCAATTTATCCGTCAGATGAGTCGTTGATTTAAAGTTCAAACTTCCTCTGTACATGCTCGTGTTCGGCACGCGATCTTTGTTGTAAGAAAAATCTCCACCCAAGCGATAGGATCCCTTTTCTGACTTACTGGTTACGGCAAAATTGGTACGGGAAATAATCCCCGTTTCTAAGAATTCTTTTAGGTTGTCGTGGTATTCCCAAGCAATGGGTACGCGTTCATAGCGCGACTTATCATCGTATTGTGTTCCTTCGACGTTTCCATACCACGGAATCACACTTCCCGTCGTTTTATCGCGAATTGGACTATTCCATTGTGCAATTTTTACTCTTGCTTCAAATTTAGGTCCCCAAATCATATCACCATCGCTGATTCCCCCATCTTTTCCATCCCAGAACTCGTACTTTCCGTTGGATCCACTTCCGTATTCATTTTGCGTTTTAGGAAATAACGTATAGCCCGCACTGATCATCGTGTTTTGAGATACCTCAACCGTAACACCCTCGGTTTGTGCGTTTTTGGTTGTAATCATAATCGCCCCATTGCGCCCTAAGGACCCGTATAAAACCGAGGCACTAGTTCCTTTTAATACGTTGATATTGGCGATATCTTCAGGTGATACATCGTAAAAATCTGTTGTCACTGGAATTCCATCAATGACAATGAGCGGATCTTTTCCTCTCAATGAGAATTTTGGCGATTGCAACATCCCCGGAGGATTAGACACTTGAAGTCCCGCTACCTGACCACTCAACAAACTCCCCATATTAGGTGTAGCTACTTCTTGTACTTTTTTAACATCGATATTTTGGGTAGCATATCCAATCTTTTTCTCTGCTTTGGTAATTCCCAAAGCCGTAATCACTACTTCATCTAAAGACGCTTGCTCAGGAAGTAACACGAATGTAAAATCAGTGGTTTTATCTACGGATTTCTCACTGCTTTTATAGCCAATAAAAGAAACAACAATCCCGTCTTTCTCTTCTACTGCTAAGGTAAATTTTCCATTCAAATCGGTGGTCGTCCCCTTTGTTGTTCCTTTAATCACAACAGAGGCTCCGGGTAATTCTAGTCCCGTTTCATCCTGCACAACTCCTGTGATATTTCGCTTTTGCTGCGCATAGGTCAGGGTCACACAAAAGAGGAATACGGTATTCCAAAATAGTAATTGCTGTCTCATGGTTCTTCTTTAATTTAGTTGAGACAAATATTGTATTTTAGGCTTGCTAACGTATTACGATAAAAATAAGAATCCCTAGATTTACTTTAACTTAGTATTAAGAATTAAAATAGCAGGAAACAATTAAATAATATTTCTTTTTAAGGTATACTACTTCAAAATGAGTACCTTACTAGCACTGAGATTTCTTCTCTATACGATCGCTTGATTGGAATGCTTTCTCTTGACTCAGGTATTTTTTCAAAAAATTAACGATTATCAGTTCAAAATTCCTCCTTGCTTTCCCTCTTGCTCCCAATGCGTTTTAGTAATTTTGCACAAAAATTACATCCAAAATGAACGTAGTCAAACAAGTTGCAGTCATCTTTGGTTGCCTTGCCTTTGGTGAATTAATCATTTACCTCACAGACATCAAGCTTCCTTCTAGTATTATCGGTCTTATTACTTTGTGGATCCTCTTGCAAACCAAAACAGTAAAAGTAGAGGCCATTCGAGACATTTCTGGTTTTTTAATGCGCAACATGGGTATTTTTTTCGTTCCGCCTTGTGTGGCCATGCTCAATTACTTTGACCTGCTCCGCGCCTCCTTTGTTCCCCTGGTTGTGGCGACCTTACTCAGTACCCTTCTCGTGGTATTCGCAACGGGAATCACCCACCAACTATTAAGAAAACGAAAAAAATGAGCTTTTTATCCAACCCTACGTTTCTGCTGTTTTTAGTGGTTGCCCTATACGCTTTAGGACTTTCCCTTACTGAAAAATACAAATGGATCATTTTCAATCCTATTATTTTATCCACAGCTATTTTAATTACCTATTTGGTTGTCTTAGACATTCCTTATGCAAATTTTAGTCAAGCGGGACAATACATCGACTTTTTTCTCAAACCGTCGATTGTTGCCTTAGCCATCCCGTTATACCTCAACTGGCCCGTTATCAAAAAACAACTGTTCCCCATCTTGATGAGTCAATTGGTGGGTTGTGTCACGGGGGTTGTTTCTGTGGTATTCTTAGCTCATTGGACAGGAGCGGAACGGGAGATTATCTATTCATTGGTTCCCAAATCCGTCAGTACGCCTATTGCGCTAGAAATTTCCAAAACGGTACACGGGATTCCTTCAATTACGGCAGCAGCGGTAATGATTGCAGGAATTTTTGGCAGTATGATTGGCTTTTATATGCTCAAAATAACCCATATCCACAACCCTATGTCACAGGGCATTGCACTCGGTACCTCCTCTCATGCAATGGGTACGATGAAGGCCATGGAGATTAGCAACAAATACGGTGCTTTTGCAAGTGTAGGGATGATTTTTAACGGTATTTTGACCGCTATCCTAGCTCCTATTATCTTGTCGCTTCTCCAACCTTTTTTGCGATAACTTGTTTTAGATTTAAATTATTATTAAATTCAAACGGGAATCTTACTACGATACCGCTTTTTGAGTAACTTTATAGAAAAATTCACTACGATAAACAAAGTTTATTATCTGAATTTACTTGTATTGTATACAATAACAGATAGTATTCCGCTCAAACACAAAAAATTGCAAATTAAAAAAGAAAAACTTAAATCTAAGCCACTGAAACTATGCTTCAAAAAGCAAGAAAATACACAGACAATACCCATTTAGCAGACTCATTAAAAATCACCCTTTCGGGAGTAATTCCCTTTTTAATTTTTATGCCGACTCAACAATTTGATTGGGCATTTGCTATGGCTGTTGGGGCATTGCTAACAGCACCCGTCGATATTCCCAGTAATTTAAAAGATAAAATTAACGGTATCCTCGTCGGTGCACTCCTCGTGCCTTTCGTTACCCTACTCTTATCCTTGACTCAAAATCACTGGTATTTCTATCCTGTATTCATCTTTATTATCTTTAGCTTGAGTATGATCTCCGTCTATGGACATCGTGCCAATATGCTATCCTTTAGCGGATTATTAGCTGCAAGTTTAGGATTAGCTCACAGCTATCAAGGAACTGATTTATGGCTTCACGGTTTATTCTTACTTCTAGGTGGTTTACTCTACTTGGTGGTTTCCCTGAGCTTTTACTTTATTCGACCAAGACGTTATGGTGTACTACAAACATCAGAATGCATGGACCTCACGGCTGAGTACTTACAATATCGCTCACAATTATGGACCCCAGGCGTTGATGCGGATAAAATCGTAGAAGAACAGCTCAATATTCAGATTAAGCTCAATGAAGTACACGAAAATCTACGTGAATTTTTGGTACTCAACAAAGCCAATACAGGAAACTCCTCCAATAACCGACGTTTACTCGTTGCTTTTTCTACCTTAGTAGAAATTTTAGAAATTGCCGTTTCAACGTCATTTGATCACAAAAAATTACACGATCTACTCGATGATGATCCTAGCATTATTCGCGATTACCAAGCTTTAGCAGAAGATTTCGCCAGTACAATTAAAGACATTAGCGACTCCCTTAATATGGGATTAAACTATAAACCCAACTACGACTTTGACCGCAAATTATTAGCGCTTCAAGATAAACTCAATGACTTTATTGCAACGAGCACTTCACCGAATAAAGTTGAGGCTGTGCTTTTGTTTTCTAACGTCTTGCACTATGCCCAAAGCCAGATTGATAAGATTCATATCTTGGAACGTATCTTAACCGAAAAAGTATTTAGTGAAAACGTAGAAGATCGCTTTAAGGAATTGGAAAAATTCTTAACCCCTGTACACTATCGTTGGGGGACATTAATTGAAAACTTGACGTTCAACTCAACTATTTTTAGGCATGCTACGCGTTTAACGCTAACAATTTTAGTTGGACTTATTATCAGTAATATCTTCAATCCCCTTAATGGATATTGGATTTTACTGACCATTGTCGTAATTATGCGCCCAGGGTATGGCTTAACGAAAACTCGATCCTTTGAACGCGTAATTGGTACGGTATTAGGAGGGTTAATTGCCTTTGGCTTGTTGTTTATTATCCAAGACAATCACACCATCATCGCGTATTTGACTATTTTGACCATGATTCTTGGCTATTGGTTTTCTCATACTGATTACAAGGTGGGGGTTACCTTTATTACCATGTATGTGGTTTTAATTTACGCTATTCTGACGCCAAATTTCATGGATCTCTTGATTTATCGCGTGATTGATACCGTGATTGGCGCACTTCTAGCCCTAGGAGCCAACTATATCTTATGGCCTTCTTGGGAGTTTTTGAATGTCAACGTTCACCTGTCAAAATCCATCAAAGCCAATCAAGATTACGTCAAGGAAATTAAGGAAATTTACAACCAAAAAAATGATCCGACACTTGCCTATAAGTTAGCGCGTAAATACGCTTTTATTGAAATTGGAAACTTAATGGCTTCCTTTCAACGCATGATTCAGGAACCAAAATCCAAACAGCGCTTGCGTTCTGAGATTTACGAATTAGCGGTTTTGAATCACACCTTCTTATCCACAGCGGCCTCTATTGGGGTTTATGTGCAATCTCGCCATACAACAAAAGCTTCTGAATCGTTTAATATGGTGATGAATTATATTGATAAGAACTTACAATTAACCAATAATTTACTCAACAATACCCCTTCAGAAGAAGATTTAATCACAGCTGAAGACATCGAAAGTTTTCGCGTGAGTATGAGTTATTTGCAGAATATCAGAGAATACGAATTAAAAAAGTCGTTTTCTGATGATGCGCAAATTAAAAACTTGATGGAAGAATCTACCATGGTGATTCAGCAATTAACTTGGTTGGCTCATTTATCTGAAAAGATATTAAAGATCAGTAAGGTAATCCGAGATAAACGCGAAGAAATGCAGCAGAAGAAGTCAGTATTACATCCAACTGTCTTATTCAAAAAAGGATAATTTTATTTCATAAGCTTTCAACAACAAACGCCTGTTTTTAGCCTATAAAACAAGATATTTCTTTAAAAACTGCTCCTTTTCATTGCGAATAATCAACAAAAAACGAGTTAATATCAGGAGTATTTCTTCTATTTTTTTCGATAGTTAACAACTTTGCAGGAAGTTGCGATAAATTACCTTTTTTTTCGTATTTTGCATGAACTAATCAATTATAACGATGATGAATCCAACAAGACTTTTCGATATACCCTATTTCCAACAAGAACATTTTCCTTTGGAAGATGCGCTGGTAACCAAAGTAAATGGTGTCTGGGAAAAAACATCATCCGCGACCTATCTTCAAAAAGCAAACTGTTTATCAAGAGCTCTTTTGCGATTAGGCGTTCAACCCAATGATAAAATCGCTGTTATCTCAAGTAATAACCAAACCAAATGGAATTTATTAGACATTGGTATTTTACAAATAGGGGCACAAAATATTCCAATCTATCCTACCATTGCTGCTGAAGACTATCAATTTATTTTAAGTCATTCAGAAGCAAATTATTGTGTAGTTTCAGATCAAGAAATTTACGATAAACTAATGATGGTGATTGATCAGTTGCCATTAATTAAAGCCGTATACTCTTTTGATGTTATAGCAGGATGTAAAAACTTGGATGAATTGTTTGCCCTTGGTGCAGATGAATCGAATCAGGAGCTCGTAGAGCAACGCAAAGCGGATGTTAGACCTGATGACCTGGCGACATTAATTTATACCTCAGGAACAACGGGAAAACCCAAAGGCGTAATGCTTTCACACAACAATATTCTATCCAATGTATTGGGAAGTAGTGAACGCGTGCCTTTTACGAGAGAACAACACTTTAAAGCACTGAGTTTCTTACCGTTGTGCCACGTTTTTGAACGCATGTTGATTTACCTTTATCAATACAGTGGTGTTCGCATTTACTACGCAGAATCCATTGATAAAATGGGTGACAATATGAAGGAGGTTAAACCCAATGTAATGACAGTTGTTCCGCGCTTATTAGAAAAAGTATACGATAAAATCTTCGCCACGGGATCTGCTTTAACAGGAATAAAAAAGCGTATTTTCTTCTGGGCGCTTGAACTTGGATTCAAATATGAACCGTATAACCGCGGCGCTTTTTACAATTTTCAATTGGGTATTGCTCGCAAATTGGTTTTCAAAAAATGGCAGGAAGCCTTAGGCGGTGAAATGAAAATCATTGTTTCAGGAAGTGCTGCCTTACAACCCCGTTTATCCCGCGTATTTAATGCGGCGGGAATTCCCGTAATGGAAGGTTATGGTTTAACAGAAACCTCTCCTGTAATTGCCGTAAATGACGCAAGAAACAAATCCATGAAGATTGGAACTGTAGGAAAACCCCTAAGCAATGTTGTGGTAAAAATTGCAGAAGACGGTGAAATTATCTGTAAAGGACCGAATATTATGTTGGGCTATTACAAAGATGAAGAACGCACCAAAGAAGAACTAAAAGATGGTTATTTCCATACGGGCGATATCGGAACCATTGATGAAGAAGGTTTCTTAAAGATCACAGATCGCAAAAAAGAAATGTTCAAAACCTCTGGAGGTAAATACGTTGCTCCTCAAATTATTGAAAACACATTAAAACAATCGCGCTTCATTGAACAAATTATGGTGATTGGTGAAGGTGAAAAAATGCCTGCGGCTTTGATCCAACCGAACTTTGAATTCGTTAGAGAATGGGCCAAACGCAAGAATATCAATGTTGGAACAACCAACGAAGAACTCATCCAAAACGAACAAGTGCGTCAACGTATCGAAAAAGAAGTAGAATACGTAAACCGCAAGTTTGGAAAATGGGAACAAGTGAAAAAATTCGAACTTACTCCAGATGTTTGGAGCATCGATAATGGTCAACTTACCCCTACCTTAAAACTGAAACGAAGAGTTATTCTAGAAATCTACAAAGATTTATACGAGAAAATTTATAGAGCATAAAAAAAGGAAGCATTAGCTTCCTTTTTTTATTCCTGTTAACTGTAAACCGTTAACCGTTAACCGATTCCGCTACAATAGCATACACCATTGGAATTTTAGTATCCAAGTGTTTGATGCGGTATTTATTCGGTTCGAATTCAACCGTATGCTGAAAACAAGCATAAGGCGAATAATCAAACTCTTCAAATTGTCTGATAGTCAATCCATTTTGAATAAGACTGCTGACTACCTCACTCATGCTGTGATTCCAACAAACATAAGATTGTGTAATAGCTGCTGCTTTATCCGCATAGGTTCCACTTTCTGTTTCGACGATAGCTTCCACATTAAAATAGTTGTACGCTACTTTTTGGAAATCATCATCAAACATCCAAACCACAGGGTGAAATTCAACAAATACGAATTGTCCTCCAGGTTTTAAAAAGGCAGCAATAACGCTTGCCCATTTGTTCATGTCAGGCAACCATCCAATAACGCCATAACTCGTATACACCCTATCGAATTGCTCATTCAAATGATTGGGTAAATCATAGATATCACAGCAAATAAATTGCGCATTGGATCCCGTTTCTTCTGCTAACTGAACTGCTTTCTTAATAGCTTCATCGGATAAATCTACCCCTGTTACCTCAGCTCCTAATCGGCTTAATGAAATAGTATCTTGTCCAAAATGACATTGTAAATGTAAAATCTTTTTGCCTTTAATGTCCCCCAATAGATTGAGTTCAATCTCATTTAAAGAGCTCTTTCCTTTCTTAAATCCTTCTACATCATAAAAATCCGACTGTATATGCGCTTCTGTCCGATTATTCCATGATTGTCGATTGATTTCTATATAGTTTAAATCTGATTCCATTTTTTTTGTTGTTCGTTGCTCGTTGTTTTTTGCTCGTTGCTGTTTGTCTTTCGACAAAATAATGCAATACAAAGAAGTTTTTTCTTCTACTAAAAGAAAATTAATTTAGATCAATATATGAAACGAATCGTGCGAACCTCATCTAGTTTCACTATTTCCTCAGTTTTTTATTCTTTGAATTTCTTTCACCGTCAATATTTCCTCCCCCTTGGTTTTGGTTTATTGTCTTAAAACGTTTTACCATTGTCGTTGATGAATACACTTGAACTAGAGTAAATCAAGGGATACGACCATATAAAAACAGTCGCATAACATTTATTTTTTGAGCTAAACATCCAACTCAATTAAAAGGTTTTTTTTGGTTGGAAGTGGGACTTTTATGAGGTAATGGTGTACAATAAACTATTCACCATTCACTATTCACTATTCACTATTCACCACTTACCACTCACCATTTACCATTCACCATTCACTATTCTAAATAAACCATCCTTTTCTTCCTTTATACAAGCGGAAAGAACCTGGACCAATCATGGCAATAGCTAAAGCCCCTGCCAAATACAGTACGTTCAATTCAGCACCAATACCTCCAGTTGTTGCACTGATTGCAAAGGAGCCACCGCCTTTAACTAGCACCATAGACATCACCATAGTAAAGGCAATCAATACACCCGATAAGCGAGTAAAAGCACCAACCATTAAGAGAATTGGCGCAATAATCTCTCCAACAGGAACACCTAACCAGAGCCAAGTTGGTAAACCTTTAGCTGCCAATTGTTCTATAATCATATCGTGTCCATGAATAATTTTGTGGATTCCGTGAAAAATCATCAATCCACCCACGCCTAAGCGCAGAATCAATTTTCCTAAATCTTGCATCGCTATGGGGTTTTAACTTGTTTTTAAAGGTCTTATTTCGATTTTACTTGGCAAAGCACGGGGATTCATTTGCAACAAATCCACCACCAATTCACCGATATCTTCGGGTTGAATTTTCCATGCATCTTTTTCATTAGGGGTGTGATTATTGAAATTACTCGTAACAGAACCAGGTAAAATGGTTGTTACTTTTACATCATGTGCACGTAGATCAAGCATGGCTGCTTGTGTAAATCCTACTACACCAAATTTACTTGCATTGTAACCACTTCCCGTTGCGAAAAAATTAATTCCAGCTAAACTAGCCACACTGATATAGTATCCTTTATTTTGTTTTAATTGAGCAACGCTAGCTTTTAAGGTATGGAATACCCCTGTTAAATTGGTATCAATCATGGTATTCCAATCTTCGATAGACAACTCTTCAATGGAGGCAAAAATACCTACACCAGCATTGGCAATCACAACATCTAAACGCCCAAAATGAGCGATAATGGCAGCTACAGCTTGTACTTCCTCTTCATACTGGGTTACGTTGGACGCAAGTGGCAATACTTGTTCGGTTGTTCCTATTTCACGAGCAACACGCTCTACTTCTTCTAGGTTACGTCCCGAAATAGCCACTTGATAACCTGTTGCAACCAAAGCTTCTGCTATTCCTCTACCTATTCCTTTAGTCCCACCCGTAATGTAAACTACTTTTCCGTTACTTGTTGTCATACTGATTTTTAACTTTTAATTTCACTAAAATAAAGAATATAAAATACTTTTTAGTTATTCTAGTTTAAGAAATAATAAAAAAAACACAATACCGGCGTAATACTAACCGTTATCTAAGTCATGCGTATTGAATTAACTAAATTTAAGCCATACTAGTTTAATTTCACTTTTATTTAAGGAGAGAAACCAAGGCGATTGTGTACCTTAGTCTATCGTTTAGGGCACTAATTCACTTCATTTAAACGCATTTTTAATTTCTAATTACTTAAAAATCTAAAACTATGGCTGTTAAAATAAAAGGTTCCGGTAGTTACATTCCTACAGAAGTAGTAACCAACGACGATTTTCACCAATTTGATTTCCGCGATGAGAATGGTCAACCGCTAAAAGATTCCAACGAAAGAGTAGCAAAAAAATTAGAGCAAATTACGGGCATTCAAGAAAGGCGTTACATTTCGACCAATTTAACTACAACCGCTATTGGAACTATTGCAGCCCAACGCGCGATTGACCATGCTAAAATTGACATTGAAAAGCTAGACTACATCATCTTTGCGCACAATTTTGGCGATATCAAACACGGAACAGACCAATCTGACATTGTGCCGAGTTTAGCCTCTCGTGTGAAACACAACCTAAGAATAAAAAACCCAAACTGCGTTGCTTATGATGTCTTATTTGGTTGCCCAGGGTGGTTACAGGGGGTTATCCAAGCCTATGCTTTTATGTCCATAGGTATGGCAAAATACTGCTTAGTCATTGGTGCGGAGACGCTTTCTCGTGTCATCGATCTACACGATAGGGATTCTATGATTTACGCCGACGGCGCAGGAGCGACTGTATTGGAAGTAACCGATGAACCTGGCGGTATTATAGCTACCAAGAGTTGTAGCTTTACTGCGGATGAAGCATACTACATTCACTTTGGCGAATCCTATAAGAAAGACCCCAAACAAGATACGCGTTACATCAAAATGCTCGGTCGTAAAATCTATGAATTTGCCCTAACAGAAGTTCCACAAGCGATGAAAGCATGTTTGGATGATAGCGGAATAAAAATCGATCAAATCAAAAAGATTATCATCCATCAAGCCAATGAAAAAATGGATGAAGCCATCGTTAAACGCTTTTATGAACTTTACGATCAAGCCATGCCGGAACACATCATGCCCATGAATATTCAAAAACTAGGAAATAGTAGCGTAGCAACGCTTCCTACCCTCTATGATATGATCGTCAACAAACAACTAGATAACCACAGCTTTGAAAAAGGAGATTATTTGTTGTTTGCCTCTGTGGGTGCAGGTATGAATATTAATGCATTTGTATACCAAGTATAACAACATATCCAATATCCATTTGCTCCTTTACACCATCTAACACATGTAAAGGAGCAAATGGCCATGTACCAAACAATTTCTCCGCCTTAAATCTACTAGTGCAACACACCAAAACTTGCACTATTCACCCATTTCATTCCTTTTGCTACTAAAGTCAGCCTTCACAAAATGCCGATATTTTAACTTTATTCTATTTATTTCAATACGAATAAAATCACTTATTTATCATTTTAATTAAAAATACACAAAAAACAATTATTATTATAACTAAAACAGCTATTAAAATAAATATCCTATACTAAAAAGTAATAATATATTTTACTTAACTCTTTTTTTTGTAGTTATATTTGCATTGTAATAATTACATCTACGTAATTAAGTATCAATTCAATAACAGATTAAAAGCTATGAAAAAGAGAATTTTGCTGTTGGCCTTATTAGGTGGTTTTATGTTAAGTACAACTGCTTGTAGCAGTGATGACAGCAGTCAAGAAACACAAAAAGTTGAAGTTCCTAACACCTTAAAAGACGACTACTTCAGTATTGAAGGAGCTACTTTTAATGCCGGAACAATCCAAGCTGGTGAAGAAGAATCCATTACAGAAATTAGTGTCAATAATTTCATTATCAACGGTGGGAAAGCCATTATGACTGTGACAAGTAGTGCACAATTACAAGCTATTCAAATTGGTTTAAAAGGACATGAAGGTTATTATAGCGTAAAAACATCCAATGAAAATCTTGCGCGAACTGGACTTTACCATTATGAGGTTATTCTAGACTTTTCTCAGGATCTAATCCTAGACATTGTAGGATTAGAACTTGTCGGCTATATCACCGATGGCAAAAGAACGGTTGTTTATTACAGGGAGTTTCAGGTAATTCCTGCAGGAACTGGAGCGTTGCAAATTTCCCTTTCATGGGACAGAGAAGATGATGTGGATTTACACCTAGTGAAAAGAAATTCGGATCGCATCTACTACGGAAGCAGAAAACTATACAATAGCGAAGGCGAAAAAATTGCTGAGTTGGACATTGATTCTAACGCTGGTTGTAGTATTGATGGCATAAAGAATGAAAATATCTATTTCGACCGTTTAGAAGATGGTGTTTACTCGATCTATGTCGATTTATACAGCAAATGTGAAGCTCGAGGTTCGGCAGGAAGTAAATTCATCGTTAATGTCATGTACAGTGGAACGAGTATTCGCTTATCGGATCACATGATTGGCAAATTTGACGATGCTGATACTGGAAGTGGAAATGATCCACGTAGACACGTACTGATTGGAACTTTCGCTATTGTCAATGGAGTGTTCTCTTCGGTTGTAGAAGAAGAGGAAGAAACAACGAGATCCCTCGATGCTTTTGGATTAAATAAAAGATTAGTTTACAAAAAATAAAGTTGCACACCAAAACAACACAGCTTTTCTTCCATACAAAGTAGTACGTTTTGTCGGTATTAGTTGTAAATAATTTGTCTTTAATTTTCAATAAATTACCTTGAAACGCCAGTAGAAAGTCCCTTTTTACTGGCGTTTTCGCTAGGATATACCTGTTCAATTCCACGTTTTTTTTGGGGAGATTTAATTCCGATAACACGAGGTGTAAACTAAACTATTTTGAGTATTTTTGTCTAAACCCATAAAAGCGACTACCGTGGATTTTATTAAGATTACGGAGCAACCTTCTACTTATGATCATTTGGAACAAATGTCTATTCATGAAGTGTTGACTTCCATCAATAAAGAAGATCAAAGTGTGCCTCTTGCTGTTGAAAAAGCGATTCCACAAATTGAACAAGTAGTTCAAAAAATCGTTGAACAGCTGCAAAAAGGTGGGCGTTTGTTTTATCTAGGAGCGGGGACTTCCGGTCGATTGGGGATTTTAGATGCTTCAGAATGCCCCCCTACGTATGGGGTTTCTCCTGATTTAGTAATTGGTTTAATTGCGGGTGGGGATCAAGCCATCCGCCAAGCAGTTGAACATGCAGAAGACAACGCAAACCAAGGTTGGTTAGACCTTCAAGCGCACCAAATTAATACCAATGACTTTGTAATCGGAATCGCTGCTTCGGGTACCACACCTTATGTTATTCATGCCTTACAGGCCTGTCAAGCCCAACAAATTCCAACGGCTTGTATTACTTGCAATCCCAATAGCCCCTTAAGTCAAGTTGCTCTGTTGCCTATCGAAGTGGTGGTTGGACCTGAATTTGTTACAGGAAGTTCACGCATGAAGGCAGGAACAGCCCAAAAACTAGTCCTCAACATGATCTCTACCACTGTAATGATTCAACTCGGACGCGTAAAAGGCAATCGCATGGTCGATATGAAAATGACCAATGCCAAACTCATACAACGCGGTATTGCCATGTTACAACAAGAACTTCAAGTGAGTGAGGAAAAAGCTACTCAACTCTTAGATCAATATAAAAGTGTGCGTACAGCACTCGATAACTACAAATTATAATCACTATGGAATCACAAGGTATAAATCGAAAAGTATTACAAAAAGGAGTTAAATACCTTGCTATTACACTGCCTTTATTGTTTCTTGGTCCTATTGTCATTCACAGTTCATTAAAAAATCAAGGCAATCCATTCTTTATCCCTGTCTTTGGATTGGGATGTATCATGTGTTTGTCTGCCATGCTTTTACTTTTTAAAGGCATTAATACCATTATGAAATCATTATTTGGGAAATAATTATCTATGAAAACAAAACTATTTTATCTTTTACCTTGTTTTGCTTTATTCGCTTCTTGCTATCAACAAGAGCGCAACTGCGCTAATTTCCGCACAGGAAAATTTGAATTTGTCACTGAAATAGACGGTGTTGAAAAACGATCTACTTTTATTCGCACAGCAGAATATGAGATTGAAGAATATGAAGGAAAAATAGATACTTCTAGCATTCGTTGGATCAATGATTGTGAGTTCATCCTGCAAAAAAAACATCCTAAAAACATGGCAGAGAAAAAAGCTGTGGGTATTAAAATCGTCACAACTGATGGAGATACTTGTGTTTTTGAGTATGGTCTAGTTGGTGATGCGCGAAAAGAACGTGGAAACCTTAAAAAAATTGGCGAACTTTAATTGTTGCTCCTCATGGAAGTTTTTTTAACAGCAGATGCCATTGTAGCGTTTATTACGCTAACTTTTTTAGAGATTGTCTTAGGAATAGACAATGTTATTTTTATTTCGATTGTAACGGGTAAACTCCCAGAAGAAAAAAGAAAAAAAGCAACCAAAATAGGCTTGTTTTTAGCGATGTTTATGCGAATAGGTTTACTATTTGCCATTACTTGGCTAATCAAAATGAAAGCCACGCTCTTTAGTGTCGATTGGGGTTGGTTTAGCGCTCACTTTAATGGACAAGCTCTAATTTTATTAGCTGGAGGGATCTTTTTGATTTACAAATCCACCAAGGAAATCCACGAAAAAGTAGCACATGTTCAAGTAGCTGAAGACATCAGTTCTACTCCCAATGCCAAACAAATTGCAACTAAATCTTTTGGAAATATCCTGATTCAAATCCTATTGATTGACTTAATCTTCTCAGTAGATAGTATTCTGACAGCTGTAGGAATGACCAATGGAGTTGAAGGCGCCTTGTATATCATGATTGCTGCCGTTATTGTTTCTGTTGCTGTAATGATGATTTTTGCAGTACCTGTAGGGAACTTTGTCAACAACAACCCCTCTATTCAAATCTTAGCATTATCCTTCTTAATCTTAATTGGATTTATGCTAACAACTGAAAGTATGCACTTATCTGATGCAAAACTAGCCGGACAAGATATTGGCGCGGTGCCAAAAGGTTATCTGTATTTTGCGATTGCCTTCTCTTTGGTTGTTGAGTTTATCAATATGCGCATTAGAAAGAAGAAATAATAGCCTGGTTATGGGAAATGGGAAATGGGAAATGGGAGATGAGAAATGAGAGATGAGAAATGGGAAATGGGAAATGGGAGATGAGAAATGGGAGATGAGAAATGGGAAATGGGAGATGGGAGATGAGAAATGGGAAATCGTAGCGCAGCGCAGCGCAAATCGAAGATTCATCGAACACCAGAACAAAATATAAGCTAGGTGAGTTAAACCGAAACGAAGTGTAGGTTCATCGAACACCAGAAC